>JAOBWQ010000187.1 GCA_025463425.1 Ilumatobacteraceae bacterium
GCAGCGACCCCGCACGGGTGATCGAGGTGCACGGAACCATGCACTGGACTCGCTGCTGGACGTGCGGTGATCGACGCCCGATGGAAGAGGCGCTCGACCGCGTCCGAGGCGGCGAACGCGATCCGGACTGCCTCGTCTGCCGCTCGCACGGCATGACGGGGATCCTCAAGAGCGACACGATCAGCTTCGGGCAGAACCTCGACGAGACGGTCATCGCGCGGGCGCTCGGAGCTGCCGATTCCTGCGATCTTCTGCTGGCCGTCGGCACGACGCTGCAGGTCTATCCCGTGGCGAGCATGGTGCCCCGGGCCAGGCGCGCGGGCGCGTCGATCATCATCGTCAACGGCGAGGCGACGGCGCTCGATCAGCAGGCCGACATCGTGATCCACGGATCGATCAGCCCGACGCTCACCGAGCTGGTCGGCGCGGCGGTGGCGGCGCGCCGCGATACCCGACCCATTGGGTAGCCTTTCGGTATGCCAACGTTCCGTGACTTGCTCGCCAAGGCCAAGGCCGAGATCACCGAGATCGACACCGCCACCGCAGAATCCCGCATCGCCGAGGCCAAGGCCGCCGGCACGCCGCTGACGGTGCTCGACGTCCGTGAGCCCGACGAGTTCGACCAGGGCGCGCTGCCCGGCGTCGTGCACATCCCGCGTGGTCACCTCGAGGCGCAGATCGAGAACCGGATCGCCGACAAGTCGGCGCCCGTCATCGCCTACTGCGCGGGCGGCGTGCGTTCCGCGTTCGCGGCCAGGACGTTGCAGGAGCTCGGCTACACCGACGTCGTGTCGATGGCCGGCGGGTTCGGCAAGTGGAAGGACGAAGGCCGCGACTGGAAGAAGCCGGTCGTGCTGACCGCCGAGCAGCGCGACCGCTACGGCCGTCACCTCCTCCTCCCCGAGGTCGGTACCGAAGGTCAGGCCAAGCTGCTCGCCAGCCGCGTGCTGATGCTCGGTGCCGGTGGCCTCGGCTCTCCCGCAGCGCTCTACCTCGCCGCAGCGGGTGTCGGCACGATCGGCATCGTCGACATGGACGAGGTCGATGCATCGAACCTGCAGCGCCAGATCCTGCACAACCTCGACCGCATCGGCGACCGCAAGGTGGACAGCGCGAAGAAGACCCTGACCCTGCTGAACCCCGATGTCGACGTCGTCACCTACGACACCCGGCTCGAGGCCAGCAACATTCTCGAGATCATCAAGGACTACGACGTGATCGTCGATGGCGCCGACAACTTCCCCAGCCGTTACCTGCTCAACGACGCGTCGGTGAAGCTCGGCATCCCCGTCGTGCACGGCAGCATCTTCCGGTTCGAGGGCATGGTCAGCGTGTTCGATCCGAAGAACGGCCCGACCTATCGCGACATGGTGCCCGAGGCCCCGCCGGCTGAGCTGGCCCCGAGCTGCGCTGAGGCGGGTGTGCTCGGCGTGCTGCCCGGCATCGTCGGCAGCATCCAGGCGCTCGAGGTGATCAAGCTCCTGCTGAACATCGGCGAGGGCCTCTCCGGGCGGATCCTGTCGATCGACACGACCGACATGAGCTTCCGCACCTTCAAGCTCAAGCCCGACCCCGCGAACTGGGTCACCTACGCCAACCGCGACCAGATCGAGGTTCGCGACCTCGACGGCCTCTGCGCCCCCTGGACCAGCCACTGATCTCGCCCACCGCTGTCACCGAATGTCCGCCTGGCGCGGACATTCCGTGCCTCCGGCACGGACGACGATGCTGCGTGGGTGCGCCCGACCTCAGTTCGGGATCCGGCCGCGGCTCTGTTTGGTGACGACGAGGGCAACGTCGCGCAGCCGCCCGCCCAGGGATGCGACCTGAGCTGCAGACATGCCCGGCTCGAAGCCGAGCAGCGTCATCGCGAGCGCCGGCTCGCCGTCCGCGCCGAACACGGGCGCAGCGATCATCGACACGTCGTGGCTGGAGCGCTCATCCAGCGCCGTCAGCTGATAGTCGCGTCGATCGAGCTCGGCGAGGAGCGCGTCGACGCTGCGGTGCGTCGCCGCGTCGACCGGCGCGTCGGCCAGGTGATCGAGCGCTTCGCCGAGGCCTCGACGGACATCGAGCTCGAGCGCCACCGAGTAGCCACGGGCTCGGACGCCGGCGAGCACGGCGTCGAGATCGTCCGGACGATGCGAGCCGGCCCGCCATGACCGGATCCGCTCCGCCGACGCCCAGGCCATGAACACCGCTCCGAGAGGAGCGACGAGCGGCACCCGTTGGCCGACGTGCACCGCGATGCCGCGGGCGCGGTGAGCCCCTGCGCGCGCGAGGAACACGATGTCGTCACCGGCGGCCGCGGTGACGGCGACCTCCAGCTCGAGCTCGGCGGACAGGTCGCGGGCTGCGTCGCGCGCGAGGTCGACGCCGGGGTGCACCTCCATAGCCGCGCTGCCCAGCGCCACGACCGATGTCCCGAGCGTGAACGTGCGCAGCCTGGAGTGCCGGCTCACATAGCCGGCGTCGACGAGCACGGAGAGCAGCGCATGCGTCGAGGCGAGGTTGATCTCCAACCGCTCAGCGATGTCCGACAGGGTGAACGCATCCGTCGGGTGCGCGGCCAGGAAGTTGAGCACGGCGATCGCCCGGGTGGCGGCGAGGGCAGGACGTGACATAGGTTGCTCGCACCTTACAAAGAACCCTTCGACATTGCAAAAATAGGAGCCACGACCATGAAACTCGACCTGCTCTACGAGTTCCAACCGAAGATCAAGCCGTGGGACAAGCCGCACCCGTACGGTCAGCGCGAAGCCGAGCAGCGCACCTATGACGAAGCGATCGCCGAGATCCAGCTCGCCGATCGGCTCGGGTTCAACACCGTGTGGTGCGTGGAGCACCACTTCCGCGACGGTCGCTCCGCGTCGCCGTGCTCGGAGGCGATCCTGGGTGGGCTCGCGCTCAGCACCCAGCAGATCAAGCTCGGCTTCGGGGTGACGCTGATGCCGTTCGGCTTCATCCACCCGGCGCGCGTCGCCGAGAAGGTGGCGACGGTCGACGTGCTCAGCCACGGTCGGGTGGAGTGGGGGACCGGCCGCTCGACTCCGATGGAGCAGGCGGCGTTCGGCGTGCCCACCGACGACCGCTCCCGTGACCAGTGGCGCGAAGCGATCGAGATCGTCGTCGGGATGTGGGAGAACGAGACGTTCTCGTGGGACAGCGAGTCGTTCTCGTTCCCCGAGCGGATGCAGACGCCGAAGCCGTTCCAAGACCCGCACCCACCGGTGTGGCAGGCAGCGGCGACGACGAAGAGCGCGGTCAGCGCCGGCGAGCTCGGTCTCGGCCTGCTGTCGTTCGCGCTGCTCCAGCCGGTCGAGAAGATGGCCGAGCACATCCAGGCCTACCGCAGCGCGCAGGCCATGGCCCGACCGCAGGACATGCTCACTCGTGTTCGCAACGACCGCGTCGGTGTGTACACGCTCGTGCACGCCTACGACGACGCCGACGATGCTGCCGCCTACGGGCTGTGGGAGTCGGTCAACTGGTGGTACCAGCACCTCGCCGAGTTCACCCTGAAGTGGGAGATGCCGATGCTCAGCGCCGAGGAACAGGCCGCCGTGTTCCCGCTGCTGCAACCGGTGATCGAGGGCAAGGTGCCGGTGCAGCACTATCAAGAGCAGGACATGATCATCATCGGGACGCCCGAGGAGTGCTTGGAGAAGATCATCCGCTACGACGAGGTCGGGGTCGATGAATTGCTCTGCTACGTGCAGTTCGGCGACCTGCCTCACGAGAAGGTCGTGCGCAACCTCGAGCTGCTGGCCACCCAGGTGATCCCGAAGCTCGAAGCGCGCGGGCACCGGGTCGACGCGACGGCGCGGGTCTGAGCCGAGATGGACATGATCTCCGGACTGCGCGATGCGGCAGCGCATACGGTGCGACCCATGCACGACGAGCTCGCGGCAGCGTTCTCACTCGATGGTCGAACGGCCGTCGTGACCGGCGCCGGCAACGGCATCGGCCGCCAGACCGCCGTCACCTTCGCCCAAGCCGGCGCGACGCTGGTGCTCGCCGATCGGGCGGAGGATGCGCTCGCCGAGACGGCGGCGTTGGTCGAAGCCGTGGGCGCGAAGGCCATCGTCGTGCCCACCGACGTCTCGTCGAAAGACGCCGTCGACGATCTCGGCCGCACCGCGGTGCGTGCGGGCGGGCGGCTCGACGTGTGGGCCAACGTCGCCGGGATCATCCGCAACGGCCTCGTGATCGATCTCACCGAGGAGGATCTGGATGCCGTGCTCGGTGTCAACCTGAAGGGCGTCATCTGGGGATGCGCCGTCGCCGGGCGGATCATGAAGGCTGCCAAGCGCGGCTCGATCATCAACGTCGCCTCGGCCGGTGGTGAGATGCCGGCCCCCACGCTCACTGCCTACGGCACCTCGAAGGCGGGCGTGATCCAGCTCGGCCGGATCGTGGCCACCGAGCTCGGTCCGTTCGGCGTGCGCTGCAACACGGTCGCGCCCGGATTCACCGACACGCCCATGACCCAACGGGCGTGGACCGCCGTCGATGGTGCCGTCGACGATGCAGCGCGCGCCGCGGCCGTCGGCGTGCGCGCTGCTCAGTCACCGCTCGGCACGATCGGCACACCGGCCGACATCGCGTACGCGATGCTGTACCTCGCTGCGGATGCCTCGAAGTTCATGACCGGCGAAGTGCTTCGCCCCAACGGAGGAGTGCACATGCCATGACCGACCAAACGGTTGCACATGCAAGTTCTGCCGCCACGGATGTCTTCGGCCT
>JAOBWQ010000193.1 GCA_025463425.1 Ilumatobacteraceae bacterium
CCGCCGGCAACGACCCGGGGCCGCTGGCCGGCGTGCCACTGGCGTTGAAGGACAACATGTGCACGCGGGGCATCCCGACGACGTGCTCGTCGAAGATCCTCGAAGGCTGGAAGCCGCCCTACGACGCGACGGTCGTCACCAAGCTTGCTGCTGCAGGGGGCATCACGGTCGGCAAGACCAACCTCGACGAGTTCGCGATGGGTTCCAGCACGGAGAACAGCGCGTTCGGCCCGACCCGCAACCCACACGACCTCACCCGGGTGCCCGGCGGCTCCAGCGGCGGCAGCGCTGCGGCGGTCGCGGCCGGGTTCGCCAGCGTCAGCCTCGGCAGCGACACCGGCGGCTCGATCCGTCAACCCGCCGCGCTGTGCGGCGTCGTCGGCGTCAAACCCACCTACGGCTACGTCAGTCGTTACGGGCTGGTCGCGTTCGCCAGTTCGCTGGACCAGATCGGTCCGTTCACCGGCAACGTCGAGGACGCCGCGCTGCTCATGGACGTGATCGGCGGGCACGACCCGATGGACTCGACATCCATCCCCGAGCCACAGCCGTCGCTCGTGGAGGCCATCGGCCAGGGCGTCGAAGGCATGCGCGTCGGGCGGATCACCGACCTGCCCCAGGGCGCCGATCCCGACGTGGTCGAACGGCTCGAGCTCGCCTTCGAGGCGTTGCGGGCTGCCGGCGCGACGATCGTCGATGTCGAGGTGCCGGCATTCGGCTACGGGCTCACCGCCTACTACCTGATCGCCCCTTCGGAGGCCAGCAGCAACCTCGCCCGCTACGACGGCGTGCGCTACGGCAAGCGTGTCGATGCACCGGACACCAACGCGATGTACTCCGCCACTCGGGCCGCCGGCTTCGGCGAAGAGGTGCAGCGGCGGATCATGCTCGGCACGTACGCCCTCAGTGCCGGCTACTACGACGCCTACTACGGCAAGGCGCTGAAGGTCCGCCGGCTGATCGCCGACGATTTCGACCGGGCCTACACCACGGCCGACGTGCTGCTCACGCCGACGTCGCCGACGGTGGCGTTCGAGTTCGGCTCGAAGGGCGACGACCCGCTGGCGATGTACCTCTGCGACGTCTACACGATCCCCACCAACCTCGCCGGCCACCCCGGCATGAGCGTCCCCTACGGCACCGGCCAGCACGGGCTGCCGATCGGCGTGCAGGTCCTGGCCGGCACGCTCGGCGAGCCGGCGATGTTCCGTGCCGGTGCCGCACTCGAGAGGAGCCTCACATGAGCACACCGACTTCTGCACCGTCGGTCCTGAACCCCACGCCCGGCAACGTGTACACCGCCGGCCCGGCGACCGGCAACGAAATCCTCATCGACGGCTACGAGCTGGTCGTCGGGCTGGAGGTCCACGTCGAGCTGGCCACCGCGACGAAGCTGTTCAGCGCGAGCGCGAACCACTTCGGCGACGAGCCGAACACGAACATCGATCCGGTCACGCTCGGCCTCCCCGGAGCCCTGCCCGTGCTCAACCGCCAGGCGGTCGAGCTGGCGATGCGGATCGGTACAGCACTGAACTGCACGATCCAGCCGTGCGTGTTCCACCGCAAGAACTACTTCTATCCGGACATGCCCAAGGCGTACCAGATCAGCCAGTACGACCAGCCGCTCAACGTCGACGGCTTCCTCGAACTGCCGGGCGGCAAGCGGATCGGCGTCGAGCGCGCCCACCTCGAAGAGGACACCGGCAAGAGCACCCACTTCGGCGGTGCCGGAGGCCGCATCCACGGCAGCACCCACTCGCTGATCGACTTCAACCGCGCGGGGGTGCCGCTGGTCGAGATCGTCAGCCGGCCCGACATCCGCACCGCGGAGGAAGCCCGCGAGTACGTGAGCGAGCTGCGCGGCATCCTCCTGGCCGTGGAGGCCAGCGACGCGAAGATGGAAGAGGGCAGCATGCGCTGCGACGCGAACGTCAGCGTGCACAAGCCCGGCGCTCCGTACGGCACGCGCTGCGAGATCAAGAACGTCAACAGCATCCGGTCGCTCGGCAAGGCGATCGAGTACGAAGCGCGTCGCCAGATCGACATGATCGAGGCCGGCGAGGCCGTGCGCCAGGAGACCCGCCATTGGGACGAGACCGACGGCCGCACCCACACCCTGCGCACCAAGGAAGACGCTGACGACTACCGCTACTTCCTCGAGCCCGACCTCGTGCCGCTGGCGCCGTCGGCCGAGTGGGTCCAGGCCGTCGCCGATGCGATGCCCGTGCTGCCGAGCGCGCGCCGCAAGCGGTTGGCCGCTGCCACCGGTGCGCCCGCCGACGGCGAGGCGATCATGGTCGTCGTCGAGCGCGGCCAGGACGACTACGTGCTCGCGGTGGGCGAGGCCGGCGGAGACATCGCACGTGCCCTGATCTACGTCAAGGAAGCCTTCGCTGAAGATGGCGCTGCCGCCGTTCCCGCCGCCGATGTCGCCGCACTGACCACGCTGGAGACCTCAGGCAAGGTGACGGCCACGCAGGCCAAGACCATCCTCGCCGAGATCGTCGCCGGCGGCGGCGGCGACGCCGTTGCGATCGCCAAGGCCAAGGGCTTCGAGGCGATGGACACCGGTGCGCTCGAGGCGATGGTCGATCAAGTCATCGCCGACAACTCCGCTGCCTGGGCGAAGTACGTCGGCGGCGAGGACAAGGCGATGGGTGCCCTCGTCGGCGCGGCGATGAAGGCCAGCCAAGGCAAAGCGGACGGCAAGCTCGTCACCGCGTTGCTGCAGTCCAAGCGCACCGCCTGAGTCCACGCGTCGGCGTGACACCGCTCGCCGTCCTGGCGAGAGCGTCATCCGAGCGCGATTGGCCACATCAGGTGTGGCCACTCGACCAACGTCTGGGGTCCCCTCTTCATCCGAGCGCGATTGACCACATGACGTGTGGCCAATCGACCCCGGTCGTGCTCATCATCGCCGGCGGGCGTCAGAAGAAGGTGCCGCAGTAGGGGGCGGGGTACGTGGCGAAGAGGGCGTCGGCGATCGCGACGGCCGGGGCGTCGACCACTTCGAGCAGACCGGCACCGGCGAGCTCGCTCCACGACGTGCCTCCGAGGTACGCCGCAGCAAGAGTGCCGACCGGCATCACCAGATGGGCGGCGACGTGATCCTCCTCGCGGCGCGCACCGGTCGAGTCGACCCGCCAGGTGCCGTTGTTGTCGGCGAACAGCGGGTCGACGACTCGGATCGTGACCGACCCGGCGGCCGGGCCGTAGGTGCGCGCCGTCAGCGCAGTGTCGACGTCGAGGATGCGCAGCCACTGCTCATCCCAGCGCGTGGTCACGTGGTACGCGCGCTGGTCGCGCACTGCGAAGCGGATCGACTCGTCGACCGGCCGGCTGTCCGACGTCCAGTCGACGATCAGATCGATCTCGAACAGGTACGACCAGAGCGCTCGCTCGACCGAGGCGTCGGCACCGAACAGCTCGCGGACCACGCCTGCGCCGGCCTCGGACCCATCCGCACGATCCGCCCAGCGGACCTCGTAGTAGACGTAGCCGTCGTCGACACCGTCGGCATCAGTGTGCACCGCGACGAAAGCCGGTTTGGTGACGTCGATCGCCTCCTTCAGGATCCGCTTCCAGAAGTAGGGCGTGCGATCGACTGCGCCGACCCTGCGCCGCGCGAACGACTCGTAGATCGGCGGGACGACCTCGAGCAGCTCATCCGATGGCACAAGGCGCATCGTGCCGTCGACGGTTGCGCGCAGCGGCAACGCGTCACGGCTGGTGACCTTGACGTCGACCGCTTCTCCGGAGACCTCGAAGCCGAAGCGTTGGTAGATCACGGCTTCGCTGGCGCGCAGGCTGGCCAGGGCCAGCCCGGCCTCGCGGCTTTCGGTCAGCAGTTGGGCCATCATCGTGCGCAGCAGGCCGCGCCGGGTGTGCGTCGGCAGCACCGCGACCCGGGTCACTCCTGAGGTGGCCAGCCGTGCACCGCCGGGCACGGTGGTCTCGAACCGGAACGCGCCGACGTGGCCGACACATCGGCTGCCATCCCAGGCGCTGATGCTGTCGGTCTGGACCCACGAGGACTCGCGGACCGCCCATTCCTCGTCGGTCAACCGGGGGAACAGGAGCGCATCCGACACGACGGTGCTCGTGGCACGCGCCTCGGAGAGTTGGGTTCTGCGAACGTCGATGGTCACGGCTTCGACCTTAGGTCGCACCCCGGCGGGCGCCGGAAGGGTTTCAGCGGTCGGGCTGGTTGAGCTCGACGACGTTGCCGCTCGGGTCCTTGATGAACGCCTGCTTGCCGGCCCCGGTGATGCGTCCGGACTGGCGAGCCGGTACCCCGTGCGCCTCGAGGTGGGCGAGGCAGGCATCGAGGTCCTCGACGTGGAACGCGTAGTGGTTTTCGGCGCCGGGCGGCACCGTCTCGGTCTGGAGCAGGTGCACCTGCTGGTTGCCGGCCTGCAGCCACGCACCAGGGAAACCGAAGTCCGGGCGGGGCAGCGGGTAGAGGCCGAGCAGGCCGTAGAACTCGATGGCCTCGGGCACGTCCTTCACGCCGATCGCGACATGGTGCACACCGACCACGTTCACAGCTCACCCGCGACGACGAGGTCGATGGCCCGACGACAGGTGCGGTGGAACGCATCGACGGCCATGTGCAGGTGCTCGTCGGGCGTGTCCTCTTCCTTGGTGTGGCTGAGGCCGGCGATGGACGACGAGAAGATCATCACGGTCGGCACCTCGCGTGCCATCTCGCTCGCATCGTGCAACGCACCACTGGGTAGTTCGACATCGTGCCCCTCCACTTCGCGAACACTCTCGCGCGCTGCGTCGAGCAAGCGAGGGTTGAACGGCATCGGCGGGATGCGGAAGATGTGCTCCATCGAGACGGTGCAGCCCTCGGCCTCGGCGGCGTCGGTGGCCGCCTGTTGCATCTCGGCGAACATCGCCGCGAGCGCGTCCTTGTCGATGTGGCGCATGTCCATCGTCACGCGGGTCTCGCCCGGCACCGCC
This sequence comes from Ilumatobacteraceae bacterium, assembly GCA_025463425.1. GTDB lineage: Bacteria > Actinomycetota > Acidimicrobiia > Acidimicrobiales > Ilumatobacteraceae > WLMZ01. The sequence goes on from JAOBWQ010000193.1 coordinate 4,969, forward strand.
GTCACCACGCCGGGCCAGCACTGCGCGTGGCCGACGGTGGTGACGCCGTCGTGACGCCGACCGATCTCGTTGAGCGCAATGGCGAAGCGCGACGCGGCGACGAACGTGTCTCGGCGCATCTTCATCGGCATCGTCCCGGAGTGCGCGGCCTGGCCGAGGAAGATGACCCGCTCGCGCTCGATGCCCTTCGTGCCGGTGACGGTGCAGATTCCGAGACCCTTGGCCTCGAGCACCGGCCCCTGCTCGATGTGCACCTCGAGGTAGGCCTTCACGTGTTGGAGCCGGGTGCGCGCACCGTCGATCGTGTCGAGGCTGATCCCGTGCTCGCCGATGACCTCGGGGAGCTTGTTGCCCTCCTTGTCGACGAGCGCGGCGGCCGCTTCGGTGTCGAGCGAGCCGACCACTGCGGCGGACCCGAAGAGGCTCCGGCCGAACCGGGCGCCCTCTTCGTCGGCCCAGTCGACCACGGCAACGGTGACCGGCGGGACGCCTTCCGCAGCGAGGGCGCGGATCAGCTCGACCCCCGCCATCACACCCAGCGCGCCATCGAGCCACCCGCCCTTGGGCACGCTGTCGAGGTGGGAACCGACCACGATCATGTCGTCGCTGGCGCCACGTAGGTACGCCCAGAGGTTGCCGGCTTCGTCGGTCTCGATCTCGACCGGCAGCGTCGCCAGCGACTCACGGAACAGGGCGCGTGCTTCGAGCCACTCGGGCGTCCAGCACAGGCGGCGGCTGCCGTCCGGGCCGCCGGTGCGTTCGGCGAGCGTGCGCAGGCTCGCCACCACTCGGGCCGGGTCGTAGGCGACCGCGTCGGCCGTGCCAGCAGTTGTCATGAGTCGAAACTACTCCCGCGCCTCCGCGACGTGCATGGCAAACTGCCCCGCATGAGCATCGAGATCCGCCAGCCGCGCGAGGACGACTGGCAGGCGATCTGCTTCGCGGATGGCCGAGCCTTCGGCAACTCCTACACCCCCGAGGAGGTCGCCCAGCGCCGAGCGCTCCACGACTTCAGTCGCTGGCGGATCGCCGTCGACGACGGCGACATCGTCAGCCAGGCTGCGTCGTTCGCGTTCGACGTCACCCTGCCGGGCGGTGCGACGGTGCCGATGGGTGGCGTCACATGGGTGTCGACGGCGACGACACATCGGCGGCAGGGCCTGATGCGTCGAGTGATCACGGCCGTCCACGACGACATCGACCGACGCGGAGAACCGTTGGCGACGTTGTCGGCGTCAGAGGGCGGGATCTACGAGCACGTCGGCTACGGCATCGCGACCCGCGT
>JAOBWQ010000321.1 GCA_025463425.1 Ilumatobacteraceae bacterium
TGATCGTCGACATCGTCGGCTACTACCAAGCCGCGCCGTCGGGCGGTGTCGTCAACAACGACGACCGCTACTACACCAAGCCAGAAGTGGATGCCGCCGTCGCCACGAAGCAGACCAAGTTGACCGGTCCGCAGACCGTCGTGTTCGCACCGTCCGGCTTCCGACCAGAGACCTCCGGAATCGGCTATTCCTCTGGACTCGAGTATTTGACGGCGTTCGCCGGCGGCGGCTGCTTCTCGACCGGGATCACCCTTCCCAACGGAGCCACGGTGACCCGACTCGCCGGTCTCGTCTTCGACAACGACGGCTCGGCAGAGGCCAACGTCGCGCTCGCCTACACCCCAGCGAGCGTCAGTGCACGGGTGCCAATGGCGTCGTTCGGCAGCGGCGTTTCCACCGTGCCCGGCACCACCACAGTCGGGACCAATACAGTCACCAACGCCGTCATCAACAACGCAACACGCGGCTACAGCCTCGAGTTCTGCGGAGGGAGCTCGATGATCAGTCTCAACAGCGTGTCGGTCACCTACACGCTTCCATAGCCGGCTGTCGTCCAGAACAGCACGAACTCTGAGGATCGTGAGCGGAACGCACCGGTTGACGATCGTTCCGGGCAGGATTGGCTCGGGCGCGCTGTGCGTCACGACTGACGCGAAGGGCGGGCCGATGGCACGGGATGCGCTGATCACGACGGCCGAACAGGCCGCGAACGATCGTCTGGTGGTTGCGTTCGGGCGGTTGCAGGGGGCCGCGAACCGGTTGGAGTACATCCTCGGGCGCGCGATCGAGCAGGAGTGCGGGATCAGCCACGTGATGTTCGAGGTGCTGTTGATCCTGGGCCGAGCGAAGGGCGTTGGATTGTCGATGGGGACAATCGCCCGAGAACGCGTGCTGACCACGGGCGGAGTGACACGGCTGGTGGATCGGATGGAGGCTGCGGGCCTGGTGGCCCGCGACGAGAACCCCGGTGATCGCCGAGGACGGCTGGTCACCTTGACCCCGCTCGGCGAGCAGACCGTCGTGAAGGCCGCCCGCCTGCACGCTGTGAACGTGCAGCGTTTTCTCCTCGATCCACTGCCGACGGACCATCGCGAACAGTTCACACGCGACCTGCGCACCGTCAGCCTGTCAGCGAGCAACGCCCTGCCGCGCCTTCGCTGAGTCCATGGAGGCTGCCTGTCGGCAAGAAGTTCGTCGCGTCGGGAATACCTGACGTGTCAGGTAATGTTGGTTGTGGTCATCGGCCGTACCCGTCGGCCGACTCTGATCAGAAGGACCACGCTCATGAAGCTCGTCTACGTCTTCGACGCCTACTGCGGATGGTCGTACGGGTTCGCGCCGACGATGACTGAACTCGTGCGACGTCACCCCGAGCTCGACGTCGAGGTCATTTCCGGTGGCCTGTTCACCGGTGATCGCCGGGTGCCGATCCGCGACTTCGGGTACGTGCAAGGTGCCAACGCGAAGATCACCGAACTGACCGGGGTGACGTTCGGGACCGGTTACGAACGGATCATCGCCGACGGCTCGTTCGTCATGGATTCCGAAGACGCCGCGCGTGGCATCGCCGCCCTCCGCCACGTTGCACCGGACCGGATCGTGGAACTGGCAGCCGCCCTGCAGCAAGCCTTCTACGCGGACGGGCTGAGCCTGTCCGACCCGGACACCTATCGCGCGGTCGCCGAGGCCGCCGGACTGGAGGCGGACAGGGTCGTCGCCGAGTTCGCGGCAACGGCGTCGACCGCATCGGCAAGGAAGGACTTCACCCGAGCCGCCGCGCTCGACGTGCACAGCTTCCCCACCCTGATCGCCATCAACGGTCAACGCCGGCTGCCCGTCGCGGTCGGCCACGCCACCGCGGACGAGATCGACCGCCGCCTCGACGCGCTGGCAGACGCATCCTGACCTGCGTTCACCTCAACCAATCAGCTACGCCACCCACCCAGAAGGAGCCATCATGAGCACACTCGACTTCAACGTCATCGACCTCGACTTCCCCGTCGGCTCGAAGAACAAGACCGCCACCTTGATCACCGGCGATTCAGAGGCATTCCTGATCGATGCCGGGTTCACCCGCGCCGACGGCCATCGCCTTACCGCAGCGATCCTCGACTCTGGTAAGACCTTGACCAAGGTCCTCATCAGCCACGCCGACCCCGACTTCTACTGGGGCGCCGAAGTGATCGGCGACGCGTTCCCCGACGCCGAGATCCTCGCCACCCCACTCGTGATCGAGCACATCGGTGCTGCTTATCAGGCCAAGCTCAAGGCCTGGGAACCCGTCGGGGCCAACAGGCCCACCCGCCTGATCGACATCGCCGAACTGACCGGAGACATCACCTTCGAGGGCCACGTGTTCGAGCTCAAGGGCGGCCACCCGATCCTCCCCGACCGGCACTACCTGTGGCAGGCCGAGCGACGCGCGATCGTCGCCGGAGTCCTGCTCTTCCAGAACGAGCACGTCTGGGTCGCCGACACCGCCACGCTCGAACAGCGCGTCGCCTGGGTCGAGGTCCTCGACGAGATGACCGCCCTCGACCCCGCGTTCGCTGTCCCCGGACACCGTTTGCCGACGGTGACAGTCGACGCAAGCCCGATCGCTTACACCCGCGACTACCTCACGACGTTCGAGACCGAGCTCGCCAACGCCGACAACGGCGAAGCACTCACCAACGCGCTGATCGCCCTCTATCCGAACGCAGGAATGCTCATCGCCGCCCAACTCGGCGCCAAAGTCGCCACCGGCGAAATGACCTGGGGCTGACACCACCATGAGCTCGATCAACCAGACGGCCGACTTCGACACGTCGAGCGCACCCGCCGAGGTCGTCAGACGCCAATACATCGCATCCGCCAACGGCGACCTCGAAGCCCTCCGCGCCACCTTGGCCGACGACGTCGAATGGACCGAGATGGCCGGCTTCCCCCTCGCCGGCACCTACCGCACGCCCCACGGTGTCACGACTGCAGTCATGGAACAGCTCGGCAAGGATTGGGACGGCTGGATCGCGCACGACGACACGTACGTGGTCGACGGCGACAACGTCGTCGTCCTCGCCCGCTACACCGCGACCAACAAGGCCACCGGAAAACACATCGATGTCCGCGTCGCCCACCACTTCATCGTCCGCGGCGGGCGCATCGTGCGCTTCGAACAATTCGTCGACACCGCAAGAGTCCGCGAGGCGATGCCCGGCGCACAGGACGTCGGCGGATGAGGGTGTAGGCGGTCCCACCTTCGACACGAGGTTGGGCCGGGTGATGCAGGAGGATTGAGACCATGCACTACCGACGCCTCGGCCGCACCGGCCTCCAAGTCAGCGAGCTCTGCCTCGGCGCGATGATGTTCGGCGCGTGGGGCAACACCGACCACGACGACTCCGTGCGCATCATCCACACCGCACTCGACGCCGGCATCAACTTCATCGACACAGCCGATGTGTACTCGGCAGGTGAGTCGGAGGAGATCGTCGCAAAGGCGATCGTGGGGAGGCGCGACGAGCTGGTCATCGCGACCAAGGTCTTCAGCCCGATGAGCAAGAACCCGAACCATTGGGGCGCATCGCGGCGGTGGATCATCCAGGAGTGCGAGAACAGCCTGCGCCGCCTCGGCACGGACTACATCGACCTCTACCAGATCCATCGCCCGGACCCGTTGACGGACATCGACGAAACGCTCGGGGCTCTGAGCGATCTCGTGCACCAGGGCAAGGTGCGCTACCTCGGTTCATCCACGTTCCAGGCGTCGGAGATCGTCGAGGCGCAGTGGGTGGCAGAGCGGCGCGGTCGCGAGCGGTTCGTGTGCGAACAGCCGCCGTATTCGATCCTCGTGCGCGGCGTCGAGGCCGACGTGCTCGCGACGTGTCAGCGTTATGGTATGGGTGTCATCCCGTGGAGCCCGTTGGCAGGCGGCTGGCTGTCCGGTCGGTGGCGCAAGGGCAGCGACGACCTGACGAGCGCTCGCGCGGCACGGATGCCTGCGCGATACGACTTGGCCGATCCGGGCAACCAGCTCAAGCTGGACGCTGCCGAAGAGCTCGCGGTCCTTGCCGAAGAGGTCGGGATCAGCCTGATCCACCTGGCCCTCGGGTTCACGTTGCATCACCCGGCGGTGACCTCGACCATCATCGGGCCGAGAACAGCAGAGCATCTCGAAAGCCAGCTCGGCGCGGCGGACGTCCGATTGTCCGACGAGGTCATGGACCGCATCGACGGGATCGTCCCACCCGGCACCAACTTCTCGTGGGCCGACGCCGGATACACGCCGCCGGGCATCGCTGATGCCCGCCGACGTCGCCGTCCCGCCCGACGCTGACGTGCGAGGCGGATCTCCTCGGTAGGTGACAAACGAGGGGTTTCCCCGATTCAACGAACCGGCCACCGTGTTCCCATGTGGACGAGCAAGTGCTCGAGAAGGGGACAGCGATGCGGAAGTTCGGGTTGGTGCACATCGGGATGGCTGCGGCGTTGTCGGCCACAACCGTCACAGCAGTGGGTCTGGTGCAGAGAGCAGGGGCGGCGACCAGCGGGACATCCTCGGTCTACGTACCGAGCGTCCCGTGTCGGCTCGCCGACACGCGGCCTGCGCCGGACGGGGTCGGCGCTCGAATCGGCGCCATCAATGGAGCCGAGACCGTGAACTTCGCCGTGTGGGGTTCGAACGGCGGTTGCACGATCCCGGCGACGGCGACCGGCATCGTCACCAACATCACCGCAGTGAACGCCACGGCGAGCAGCTACGTCACGGTGTTCCCCGCCGACGCCGTTGCTCGGCCCGCGGCGTCGAACCTGAACGTCGTGGCCGGCGGGCCCCCGAGCCCGAACCAGGTCACCGTGGGTCTCTCGTCGACCGGCGCGATCTCCGCGTACAACAACAGCGGCACGGTCGATCTGATCATCGACGTCGTCGGCTACTACCAGGCGGCCTCGACGGGAACCGGCCTTCCCGGAAGCCAGGGTCCGCAGGGTCCGCAGGGTCTCCAGGGTGTGCCGGGTCTCCAGGGTCTGCCGGGGCCTTCGGGCTCGACGTGTCCGAGCGTCGGATGCGGCGCCTTCTTCTCGAGCCTCGACGTGTTCGGCTCCAGCGTCACCCTCAGCGGCCTTGCCAACTGCGTGAATGGCAGCGGCGTGATGCAACTGTCGCTCGACCTCCCGTTCGGGGCCGTGATCACGAAACTGAAGGTGCGCTACTCCGACACCACCTCGTCCGACGGGTTCTCTTTTGGCCTGTATCGGGAAGGCTCGCCGTACAGCAACCTCGTGGTCGGCAGCATCCAGAGCGTCAACGACAACACGTCCATCGATGTGCCCTTCAACTCGAGCGTGATCGCGACCTCGGCTGACACGAACTATCAGTTGCAGATCTCTGCGTCGCACCCGACTACGTCGCTCCTGTTCTGCGGAGCCACGGTGCTCTACCACTTCTGAGGCACATCGATGGATCGGCGTTGCATCTTCGACAGTGAGTGCGGTCGGTGGATACGACGTTCAGGCCGGCGGGAGACGACGCCGTCCGAGGCTCAGCGGACGTGGCATGGTCAGGGCTTGCCGAGGTCCTTCCAACTCGTCTCGGTGACCTCGACCCCGAAGTGCTTGGCGGCCGCCTTGATGTTGGCGAATGCGGCCTCGCGCTCGTTGTCCGTCACTGACGTGACCTGATCGAATCGGGCCAACGCGTTGCGCACATGCGACGCGTCGACCAGTGGCTCCTTGCGTTCTTTCGGAAAGGCGAAGACGGAGTCGGGGAGCTTTTCACGCTTGGCGTCGGTGAGCTCGCCGCGGATGGTGTGTGGCTTGAATGTGGTCATGCCCCCGTGTTCCCGGTGGAGAGCGATGTCCAAACCGACGCAGCGAATCAGCCCTCGAGGAGTTGGACATGCCGGGCCATCATGGCCCGAATGTTCCCGCACGAGGTCTCCGTCGTCGCGGGTTGCCTCATGGGCTGGGGATCCCGAATGCGATGTCGTCGGTGACGGCTGCGTTCATGAACGAGGTCTGGGGAGCCGATGGTTCCTGACCGTTGTCTTGGATGTACCAGTCGCGTGCGATGGCAATGGCGTTGGTGCTCTTCGGATCCCAGTAGAGGTCGATCGCGCCGGCCACCGGGTTGCCGTCGGTGTAGGTGCCGCGCCACGTGATGCCGACGTGGGTGAGACCTTGGTACGGGTCGTATGGAATCGACGCGTCGAACGTGATGTCCGTGTACTCGGACGCCAGGAGGCCGTCCGCAGCGGACACCGCAGCGTCCGCCGTGGCCTGTGCTTGGAGGAGGTTGACGGTGAAGTCCTCGGTCCCTGTCGAGACGCGGGTGCCACCGTTCGGATCTGTCGCCGGAGCGAAGTCCGGGGTGGGTGTGAAGCCGAGTACGTTCGACACCATCGCGAGCGGGATCGATGTGGTGGGCCGAAAATTCGGGAACGCCTGGAGTACGCCCGCCGGGCCGACGAGGGGCGCTGCCGAGAAGCTGGACAGGAACGTGTTGAACGCTTCCTCCGGCAGGCCCATCGTGGCACCTGGACCGAACACGTCGTAGACGACGGAGAGGCCGTCAGCGCGCTGGAAGACGTAGAGGGCGCCAGCCAAACTCACGCCGTCGGCTTCGTTGGCGTCATATGCCTCGTAGTAGGTGCCGTACTCATAAGCCGGCATCGTGCCGGACAGCGTGTACCGCACAGTCGACGAGAAGCTGGTCGCCTCGAACTCGTCGGTGAACGAGTCGGCATACTCCTGCATCAGCACCGCGGGGTTCTCGCCGGCCGTCCGAGACAGCACCTGGATCGAGAGCTTCGTCGATGCGTCGGGGTTCGAGATCGTGTCGAGACCAGTGTCGGACTTGGTGTCGGTGTATCCCTCCGGGACGGGAATGTAGACCTGGTAGCCGAGATCCAGCGCTCCGGCGGGTAGCACGAATGGCACGGTCGTGGTCGGTGCAACGACCGTCGTCGCCGTGGCGGTGACTGGCGGTGCGGTCGGGGGGACCGTCGTCGCGTTCGGTAGCGACGTCGTGATCGTCGGGATGTTCAGCGTGACGCGCGTCGGTTCGGATGAGCTGGTCGTCGGTGCATCCGTGGCATCCGTTGTCGTCGAGACCTCCGGTGCCGCGGTGGCCGGAATGGACACATCGGTCGTGTCCGACGAGTCGTCCGAAGACGTTTCCTCTGTCGGCGCCGTGATCGTCTTGGTGTCGTTGCCGCCACGAGTCGCCACGATCACTGCGACCACTGCGACCACGGCGACGACGATCACGCCGATCACGATCTTCGACACGTTCGAGTTCTTCGGTGGCATCGATGAACCCGACCCGCTCGCCCACGGTTGGCTCTGCCACGGGGGAGGAGGTGGAGGCGAACCGGGCGGTGGAAGGTTGCTCACGGGCAGACCTCGCTCCTCGATGAACTGCAGTGCACAAGACGAGATCGCAACGGTGAACTCACGGCTGGAAGGTACCCATCACTCGTACCACGGACGTACCACATCCCGCCGACGCCAACCCTCGCCCTACAGCATCGAACCCCGACTTCCGATCCGCCGAGGCTGCGGCGGCGTTCCTCAGCTCAATCGGCGATCTGGAGGTCGGTCTGCGCGACGAGCTGGTCCACCACGCGCTGCTCGATGGGATCCGACTCGCGCCGTTGTTCTTCGGCTTGCTGGGCGACCTCGACGCGCGCTGCCTGCCACGCCGACCAGTGGCCGGAGACGAGGGCCCACAGCGACAGGACAGCCACGTACGTGACGCTGGAGATCCATCCCGTGATGAGCGAGATGGGGATCATCGCAATCCAGAAGATGGTCAACCAGCCATTGACCCGTCGCATGAAGGTCGGATCGCCTTGCACGGATGCCCACAATGATTTGACGAGTGCCATGGCGGATGCATGCCCAGATGACTGCTCCGCGGAGACGCGTGACGACAGCAAATTACCTTCGGTTTACGTGATCGGCCGGCGCACGGGAGGCGTTGGACCAACTACTTGACATACCAAGGTAGTCGGCATACTTTAGTTCTGTGCCGTCGACCCACGATCCGCAACTGCTCAAGGGCGTGCTGTCACTGTTGCTGCTCCAACTTCTGTCGGAGCGCGAGTCCTACGGCTACGAAGTCGTGCAGCGATTGCACGAGATCGGCCTGATCGACGTCTTCGAAGGCACCGTCTACCCAGCGCTCACCCGACTCGAGCGAGAGGGGCGGGTCACTGCACGTCTGGCCACCTCGAACGCCGGCCCGGCACGCAAGTACTACCGGCCGACCGCCGCCGGATACGAAGCCCTCACCTCCGGAACAGCCAGCTGGCTGGCCCTGGTCGCCATCGTCGACTCGGTGCTCGACCGTCCCATCCCGACCGAACCAATCAAAGGATCCTGACATGGACCACTCCGTGACGTTGAGAGACCGGCTGCGCATCGAGCGCTCCGTGTGGGCGCTGGACCAACGCCTCTACGACCTGCCGCGCCGATCCCGGATTGCTACGCGCCGAGAGGTACGGCAGAACCTCCTCACTGCGGCGCACGACGTCGGCGCGACCGAAGCGCTGCACCACCTCGGCAACAGCCGGCAGTTGGCTGCGGAATACCGATCGGCCGAATTCGGCGACCAAGCACGACCGGCATGGATGGCGGCGGCGCTGTTCCTGCTCACCGGCCAGTTGGTGCTCACCTCGCTGCTGAGCGAGGCAGCCCAGGCGTTCGGGGACGGCATCGTCGCCGCCAGCCCGAACGCCACCGGCACCTTCAGCTGGCACGGCATCCCGTACTTGCAAGATGCCGTCAGGTACACCGTCTCCAACGGCGAGCGCACCTCTGTCGGCGGAGCTTGGACGCCACTGGCATGGATCATCTGGATCGCAGCGACGATCCTCGTCGGCAGGCTGTGGAGGGTTGTTTCAATTCGGCGGCGGCGAGAGGTCCGATGACGAGTCGAGTGGATCGCAAGTCACGCACGGCGCGGCCCGATCCCGACGACGGGATGGTCCACGTCGTCGGAGCACGCCAGCACAACCTTCGCGATGTCGATGTGGATGTGCCCCGCAACGCGCTCGTCGCGTTCACCGGTGTGTCGGGATCGGGCAAGTCCTCGCTGGCGTTCGGGACCATCTACGCGGAGTCGCAGCGAAGGTACCTGGAGTCGGTGGCTCCGTATGCGCGGCGTCTCATCCACCAGCTCGAGGCCGCTGACGTCGACGAGATCCGCGGTTTGCCGCCTGCGGTGGCGCTCCAGCAACAACGCGGAACGCCCACGACGAGATCTACCGTCGGCACGCTCACCACCATCTCGAACCTCGTCCGGATGCTGTTCTTCCGCGCCGGGACATATCCGGCGGGGTCCACCGAGCGCCTCGGCGCCGATGCGTTCTCACCCAACACCGCCAACGGTGCCTGCACCGTCTGCGACGGGCTCGGCACGACGATGGCCGCCAGCGAAGCACTGATGGTGCCCGACACGTCGCTGACGATCCGCGAGGGCGCGGTTGCGGCATGGCCGAAGGCGTGGCAGGGCGTCAACCTGCGCGACATCGTCACCGAGCTCGGACACGACGTCGACATCGCCTGGAGCCGGTTGCCGAAGCGGACACGCGACTGGATCCTCTTCACCGACGAGCAACCCGTGGTGCTGGTGCACCCCGCGCGTGAACGCAACGAGATCGAGTACAACGGCCGGTTCTGGAGCGCGCGGGCGCACATCATGCACACTCTCGCCACCACCAAGAGCGAGATGATGCGCGCTCGCGCCATGCGGTTCGTGGAGCGTGTCGTCTGTCCGACGTGCGGCGGTAGCGGTCTGCGCGCAGCGGCACTGGCCGTGACGTTCGCTGGTCGCTCGATCGATGACGTCAATCACCTCACGCTGTCCGACCTCTCCGAGGTCCTCCGACCTGACACCGACTCGGAGGTTGCAGCCACTCTCACCGCCGACATCGCGGCCCGGGTCGACATCCTGCTCGACCTCGGCCTCGGGTACCTGAGCCTCGGGCGGACGACCCCGACCCTGTCGCCAGGTGAGATGCAACGTCTTCGGCTCGCGACTCAACTGCGGTCGGGCCTGTTCGGCGTGGTGTACGTGCTCGACGAGCCGTCAGCCGGGCTGCATCCCGCAGATGCCGAGCCGCTGCTCGACGTGCTTCAGCAGCTCCGAGAGAACGGCAACACGTTGTTCGTGGTCGAGCACGACATGGACGTCGTGCGTCGCGCCGAGTGGGTGGTCGACGTCGGGCCCGGAGCCGGCGATCTCGGCGGCCGTGTGCTGTACAGCGGTCCGGTCGACGGGCTGCGCGCTGTCGACACATCGATCACGAGGAGGTACTTGTTCACACCGCCGCGTCGCTTCCACGCGAGCCCGCGCACGCCGAGCGGCTGGCTCCGGCTGGATCGCGTCACGCGCAACAACCTCCGCGACGTCACCGCCGAGTTTCCGCTGGGCTGCCTCACCGCAGTCACCGGCGTCTCGGGCTCGGGCAAGTCGACACTCGTGCGGCACGTCCTCGCACCGGCCATCGCTGCGCACCTGGGCGTCGTGCACGACACCGACGACGATGGGGACGCACCAGTGGCCGGAGAGGTGCGTTCCTCGACGATCGATCACAACCACTCCGCGGTCTCGGGCCATGAATCGATCAGTCGGATCGTCGTCGTCGACCAGCGCCCGATCGGCCGCACGCCCCGATCCAACATCGCGACCTACACGGGCCTCTTCGACGCAGTTCGCAAGGCCTTCGCGGCGACGCCCGAGTCGATCCGTCGCGGCTACACGGCCGGTCGCTTCTCGTTCAACGTTGCCGAGGGACGGTGCAGCACCTGCCAGGGCGAGGGATTCGTCGCCGTCGAGCTGCTGTTCCTCCCCGGCACGTACGAGCAATGCCCGACGTGCCGTGGTGGGCGCTACAACCCCGAGACCTTGGAGATCACCTGGCAGGACGCCACCATCGCCGACGTCCTCTCGATGAGCGTCGACCGCTCGATGGAGTTCTTCGGTGCACTGCCGGGCGTCGAGCGGAGCCTGCGGACTCTGCACGAGGTCGGCCTCGGCTACGTGCGCATCGGCCAGCCCGCCACCGAGCTGTCGGGCGGCGAAGCCCAGCGCGTGAAGCTGGCCAGCGAGCTCCAACGGGCTCAGCGCGGCCACACCCTGTACGTGCTCGACGAGCCGACCTCGGGCCTGCACCCGGCCGACGTCGAGCTCCTGATGCACCAACTCCACCGCCTGGTCGACGCGGGCAACACCGTGGTGGCCGTCGAGCACGACATGGACGTGATCGCCAATGCCGACTGGGTGATCGATCTCGGTCCCGGTGGCGGTTCGAACGGCGGCACGATCGTCGCCGTCGGAACTCCCGACACGCTGGCCCGCGCCATGGGAAGCCTGACTGCGCCATACCTCGCCGCGC
>JAOBWQ010000239.1 GCA_025463425.1 Ilumatobacteraceae bacterium
TGCGGGCGATCACCGGCAAGCCGTTGGACGGGGACGACCGGACGCGTGAGCAGAAGAACGCCGACGCATTGGTGATGCTCGCTGACGCCTACGCCAAAGGCGAGGTGCGCGGCGGCCGCGAACGGCCGACCGTCGTGGTCACGATCGACATCGACGTCTTGGAAGGACGCACACCCGGTGCTGGACGTTCCTCGACCGGGCAGGTCATCCCCGCCGAGATCGTCCGCCAGATGTGCACCAACGCCAACATCGTCCGCTTGTTGACCTCGAACTCGGTGCCATTGGATCTGGGACGGTCGCAGCGGCTCGCGTCCGACGCCCAATACAAGGCGCTGTTGGCCCGTGATGGTGGCTGCCGGTTCGACGGGTGTCAGATGCCGGCCGACTGGTGCCAGGTCGACCACATCCAAGAATGGGACGCTCAAACCGGCCCGACCGACCTTCACCTCTTGGTGTTGTGGTGCGTGTACCACCACTCCTTTCGACACCGACCCGACGTCCACCTCCACGGCGACGCCAACAACCTCTCCATCACCCTCCCCGACGGTCGCACCATGCCACTCCCCGCACGCGGACCCACATCGCAGACGAAGGCCGCATGAACGCACTCCCTTCGGCACTCCATCTGGGTCCAGGGGTCAACCAACCGAACCGCTCGCCCCGCCCCACCTTGGGACCGGGGCTGCAGCTGCGAGTCCGCGCACGGCACTATGCGCAGGAAGCGATGACCTCGTCGGCGACCCACTGCGCGACACCTTCCGGGTAGGGCGTCGACAGCCCGAGGACGACGTGCTGGAAGCCGGCGTCGATCGCCGCTGCGATCGCATGTCTCGTCGTGCTCGGCTGGTCGTACGACACAGGGAGGTGGATCGACCGGGTGATCGAGGCCGGGTCGCGGTCGATCTCGGCGCAGTAGCGATCCAACAATGCGCTGCGACCGATCACGTCGTCGATGTCTCCGCCGGGGATGTTCCACACATCGGCATGTTCGGCGGCGATGCGCAGCACGGCGGCCGACCGGCCGCCGATGACGATCGGCGGGTACGGCCGTTGGATCGGCTTCGGGTTGCAGAACGCTCCGGCGAGATGCACGTGCTCGCCGTCGAAGTCGAACGGTTCCTCCTCGGTCCACAACCGCCGGATCACGCTGCACGCCTCGGCCAGGCCGCCGACCGCGTCTGCAGCATCGACGTACGGCAGGCCGTTGGCGTCATACTCGCGTCGGGCCATCGGGTGGCTCGGACGCGATCCCGCGCCGATGCCGAAGTCGAGGCGTCCGCCCGAGATCACGTCGACCGTCGCGGCGATCTTGGCCAGCATCGCGGGCGGTCGGATGCGGTTGCTGGTGACGAGCAGCCCGACGCGCAAGCGTTGGGTCTGCGCGGCCAGCGCCGCGAGCAGTGTCCAGCCCTCGAAGATCGGGCCGTCAGGGTCGCCTCCGATCGGGGCGAGGTGGTCGAACAGCCATGCGTGTTCGATCTCCGGGATGGCATCCGCCTCCCGCCACACGCGCAGGATGTCCTCGTACTCGACCTGCATGGGCGCAGTCATGATACCGAAGCTCGGTGACGGAGTGTGCTGCATGGACGGGACCGGCCTTCGTGGAGGCGTGCGCGGAGGCAAGCGGAGAGGATGTCCACTTGACTGTAGCGGACAGCCTCTCCGTTTCACTGCGCGGCATCACCTCACGCCGCGCCGGCGGGTCGAACGATCTCAGCTCTGCTTGAGCGACGCCTTCATCTGGTCGAGGTCGACCAGGATCGGATAGCCGTTGACGACCAGCGCGTTGCCGTGACCGGTCTGGTGGATGTCGAACGCCGACTGCAACGCCGTGTAGAAGCCCTGGATGTCCTGGGTCTGATTCACCGCGCGCTTGGCTTGAGCCAGCGCGAACGGGTGCATCTGCGAGATCTGCTGGGCCAGTTCCATCGTCGCGGTGCGCAGGTCGTCGAGTGGTACAACGCGGTTGACCATCCCGTACTGCTCAGCCTCGACGGCGGTGAAGATCTTCGCCGTGAACAGCCACTCCTTGGCCTTGCGCGCGCCGACCTCCCACGTGTGACCGTGGTACTCGACGCCGCCGATGCCCATCCGCACGACGGGATCGGAGAACTTGGCGTTGTCCGCCGCGATGATCAGATCCATCGGCCAGCACAACAGGAGGCCACCGGCGATGCACTGCCCCTGCACGGCGGCGATCGTCGGCTTGCGGATGTCGCGCCACTTGCGCGCGTATCCGATGTAGCGCTTGGTCTCCCACTCGTAGATCGACTCGAGCCCGCTCGTTGCCCAGTCGTTCGGGAACTCGTCGTCGCCCGTGGTCTTGTCGTTCGAGCCGGAGATGTCGTGCCCGGCCGAGAAGTGCTTGCCGTTGGCCTGCAGGACGATCACGCGGACCTCTTTGTCGGCAGCGGCGCGCATCAGACAGGCATCGATCTGATCGAGCATCTGCGGCGTCTGCGCGTTCGCCTTGTCGGCACGGTTGAGCGTGACCACTGCGACGCGATCCACGACTTCGTACAGCACCAGTTCATCAGCCATGCCAGATCCCCGATCGATCGAACCAACGTTCTCCGCAGACGATAACACCATTCTCCTCAGGGGAGCCAGTCGAGCAGTCGAGCCGGTCAGAAGGCCGAGGCGCGGCGGTCGTCGATGACCACCATGGTCTCGCTGTGGCGGAACGACGGAGACTGCCAGAGGCCCTTGGTCAGCAGGTCGTTGAGCTGCGACGGATCGGCGACCCGTCCGATCACGAGCAGATCCCAACGCCCGGTGACGACGAGGACCTCGTCGATCTCCGGCGTCTCGACGAGCTCGTCGAGGATGCCGCCCAACGGCGTGCCCTGGGCGATCTGCAGGCCGACGACGAAGCCGAGCGGACGACCCACCGCTGCGGGCTCGATGACCGCCCGATAGCCACGGATGACACCGGTCTGCTCGAGCCGGCGCACCCGGGTTCCGACGGTGCCCGCGGCAACACCGAGCCGGCGTCCGATGGAACGCGAAGACAGCCGGCCGTCGTCGCGGAGGAGGTCGAGGATCTGTCGATCGAGGTCGTCGAGCGCGTCGGCCATCGCCATCGGTCCTTTCAAGTGAGCAGGTCGGACACCACTTCTTGTTCGGATGACGGCGCAGAGGGCATCATCTGCACCGTTCGGCGAGCATTGTCGCACACATGTGCGCAAATGCGTCGCGACCCTTGACGCGGCGGTCCAGGTTCGCAAGAGTCGCGCCATGGAGATCGACCTCGACGACGCTGCCCCCGGCCTGCGCTTGCGGATCCCCGAGCCGATCTGCCGACCCGGCTCGACCGAACCCCTGGGGCACTACTT
>JAOBWQ010000323.1 GCA_025463425.1 Ilumatobacteraceae bacterium
TCCCACCCCCAGCGCGAGTGCGCCGACACCCGCGATGAAACGCTTACGTACTCTGATCAAGTGGATCCCCTTGCCTTGTGCCCGTCCGACAAAGGTGCCCGGACAACGCTGCCCTCACACGGCGCACACGCGAACTCTCGGTGAACAGCGGGCAAGCGTTCGGTGAGACTTCTCGCCGCGGGTTGCGTCGGGCACACACGCGGACCTGTCCGCTTGTGCCGGCGGCAGTGCCGCCGGGCAACATGGACCACACGTCGCATCGGCGCGTTCGCCCAACCGAGAAGGACCACACATGGCTGCCAACCAGCGCTCGCAGATCACGATGAGCGACGAAGAGATCGCCACCTACATCGAGCAGAGCCGGATCGCGACGATGGGCACGATCGGCCCCGACGGCCGGCCGCACCTCGTGGCGATGTGGTACGCCGTGATCGACGGCGCGATCTGGTTCGAGACCAAAGGCCGCGCCCAGAAGGTCAAGAACCTCCAGCGCGACGATCGGATCACCTGCATGATCGAGGACGGCGACACCTACGTCACCCTGCGCGGTGTGTCCATCGAAGGCCGCGGTGTGATCATCGACGATCCCGAGGTGTTGTGGAAGGTGGGCGTCAGCGTGTGGGAGCGGTACACCGGCCCGTACACCGAAGAGGTCAAGCCGTTCGTCGAGTTCATGCTCAACAAGCGCGTCGCCGTGCGTGTCGATGTCGAGCGGGTCCGCACCTGGGACCACAAGAAGCTCGGCATGGCGCCGATGCCGGTAGGCGGCTCCACCGCAGCGTTCATGAACCAGGAGCGCTGAGCGCCCCGGGGTGGCGCGCCGGTCAGTCGGCGCGCTCGATGCGGATGTCGCCCGACACCGTTCGCACACGCAACCGCACCTGACGACGTTCACCGGATGTCGAACTCACGGGTGATGGACCGTCGGGCAGGCGCACGCTGCCACTCATCGTCGTGATCTGCGGATCGACGCGGATGCCGGACGGCAGCCCGATGCGCACGTCGCCGGAGACGGTGCGCACCGCGATCGCCGATCCGCCGAAGCGGTTGATGGTGACGTCGCCCGAAGCCGTGCCGGCCTCGACATCGCCATCGACCTGATCGACACGGAGGTCGCCCGACGCGAGCGTGACGTTCAGGCGTCCGCCCACCGAACGGATCACGACATCGCCGGACGCGGTGGCCACCTGGGCCTCGTCGCGCACGGTGCCGACGCGCGCATCACCGGATGACATCGCCACGTCGAGCCGCACGACGTCCTCCGCCTGCAGATCGCCGGACGTGGTCTTCGACCGGACCACGCCGAGCGCACCGTGGGTGGACACGTCGATCGATGATCCCCGCACCCACAGGTCCGTGCCGACGGGAGCGTCGATCGCGATCCGCGCCGAGCGTCCACGCCGACCCTGACGGATGGCGATGGTGTCACCGATCTGGGACAGGTCGATGTCGGAGGAGCCGCTCGACTCGACCTGGACCGACACGGATCCGGACTCCGAGGCACGCATGGTGACACTGCCGCCCGCCAACTCGATCTCGATCTGCGTGTGCCCGCCGACCGTGAAGCGCTCGTCTCGCCGCATGGCCGCACCCTTACAGATCGAAGGTCTGGTTGTAGTTCTTCGTGCCCGCCCGGTTGGTGCGAGCCCGCTTGCCCAGCGCTTCGACCACCCAGGCGTTGACCGACTCACCCGTCTGCTGCGCGGAGTCCTCGATCAGCTGCTTGAGCGAGGGCGCCAGCCGCAACGTGATCCGTGCATCGAGCTCCTCGGCCAGGCTGCGCGTCGATGGCGCGTTGGGTCCGTCGGTGATACGGATCGTGGGGTCGCCCTCGGCCAGCACGACGTCGACGATGTGCTCGGCCAGCTGAGCGCGCACCTCCGCTGCGGCTTGCTCGGCGATCTCCATCGCCGCGACGCGCAACGCCGGGCCCAGCGCTTGAGTGAGCTGGTCGAGCACCGCCTCTGCGGCCGGATCGGCGTTGGCGACTTCACCCAGGCGAGCGAGCGCGTCCTGGACGGAGTTGATGATCGGTTGGATGTGCACGACGTGATCCTGTCAGCCGACGCGGTCGCGCCGGCTCAGCCCTGCTCGCCGCGACGGCGCGGCCGGCTGGCCCGCACGTCGGTGACGCGGTGGCGGCTGAGCCGGCGGATCTTGTCGTAGTGGATGGCATTGGCCGTGGCTGGATCGATGGGGAAGAACATGACGCTCACACTTTCGGTCGTTCGTGCGATGTCAGTTCGACATCGCTGTGATGTCTTGATGATGTCACAGTGATGTCATGTTGTCAAGGCCCTCTGGCCAGCGGAGACGCCCCTGCTCAGCCGGTGGTGGTCGGCGCCACCTCGGTGCTGGCGGTACCGGACGCAGGGGCCGTCGACGGCAGTGCGCCGGTCGGCTTCAGCGTGGCGCACTCTTCGGGCGTGCCGACGCGAACGTCGGCAGAGTCGATCGAGACGGCACCCGCGGGCAGCGGTGGCAGCCCCGTGCCGTCGGCGGTGCTGCCGGCTGCGATCGCGATTGCCGTCACCACACCGGCCCCGCCGATGGCGGTGGCGCCTGGGAGGCCGTTCCCACCGGCCGTCTCGTACGTGGGACCCGAGTCGGATCCAGCGGTGACCGTCACCGTGCCGGCCTGGGCGATCGGCAGCGGGTTGCCGTCGGCGTCGACGGGAGCGGACCCCGAGACGCTGACCGTCAGCGGCCCGGAGGCGGTGCCGGTGACGCCGCCCGGAGCGTTGATCGCAGCGGTGCCGGCCCCGAGAGCGATCGCCGGAAGGTCGACGTCGTCGTACACGCACTTGATCGCGCCGTCGGAGCCGGCGGACATCGAGACCACGGTGAGGGTCGCTTTCGGTGGCGTCGTGCCGTCGGCCATCGCACGGGAGGTGACGAACGCGCCACCGCCGATCGAGCAGGTGGCCAGGGTGAACGCCCCGACCGCGGTGAGCTTCTGTCGAGTTCGCATTGGGATCATGTCCTTCGGTCATGCGCCGGATGCGGCGCTGGATCCACCGTGCGCCGGGCGGTGCTGAACAGAACCACCCACGACACTGAAAACGGACTGAACGCCGCACTTCGAGCCGAGCCGGGTCACCTCGACGCCGTCGCTACGGTGTGCCGCCATGCGGGTGCTGGTGATCGAGGACGACGAAGCGATCCGCAGCGTGCTCGACCGCGGGCTGCAGGCCGAAGGCTTCGACGTCGACGTGTGCAGCGACGGACCGAGTGGGCTCTGGAAGGCGCTGGAGGGTGGGCATGCGGCCATCGTCCTCGATCTGTTGCTGCCCGGGCTCACCGGCTACCGGGTGTGCGAGCAGCTGCGTGCCGAGGGCGTGACGACGCCGATCCTCGTGCTGAGCGCGAAGTCCGGCGAGTACGACCAGATCGATCTGCTCGATTCCGGGGCCGACGACTTCCTCACCAAGCCGGCCAGCATCGCCCTGGTCTCGGCCCGGCTGCGCGCCCTGATCCGGCGCGGTGCGACGCTGTCCAGCAACCTGATCGAGCGCGGCGCGCTGCGCTACGACCTCGCGATCCGTTCGTGCTCGGTGTACGGCACCGAGATCGCGCTCACCAACCGCGAGGATCAACTGCTCCGCCAGTTGCTGTTGGCCAACGGCGGTTGCGTGACCCGCCAGGAGCTGCTCGACGACGTGTGGGGCACCGAGTCCGGCACCGACGCGTCGATCGTCGACATCTATCTCCGCAAGCTGCGCGGCAAGCTCGACCCGGTCGAGGTCGAGAACGTCCGCGGGCTCGGCTACCGGATCACGTCGCGATGACCGCGAACAGCACGACGAAGGTCGACGCCGCGTCGCGCCGGCGGATCCGGCCGCTGTCGGGGGTGCGCGGTCGGGTGGTGCTCACCGTGCTGCTCGTCACCGCGGTGCTCTACTCGCTGCTCGGCAGCATCGGGTTCCTGTACATCGCCGACAGCGGACGCGATGCGATCCGCGAGCGGGTCACCAACGTCCTCGATCAACTCGAGGCGACGCTGCGGAGCTCGGGAACGGTCAGCATCGCGACGCCCGACGGCGTGACCGCGATCGCCACGACAGCCGACGCGCAGCCGTTGATCAGCAACGACGACGTCGTCGTGCGCCGCACGATCACCGTCGGATCCACGTCCGTGCTGCTCATCGGGAGCGCGTCACAGGCGCGCCTGACCGAGAGCCTGCACTCGCTCTACCGGGGTCTGTGGATCGGCGTGCCGCTCGGCGTGCTGCTGACATCGGCCATCGCCGGGCTCGCGACGCGACGTGCGCTGCGCCCGGTCTCGGTCATCACCGAGCTCGCCGCGACGATCGAGGCGGGGGATTCAGCAGGCCGCGTTCCGGTGCCCGACACCGACGACGA
This sequence comes from Ilumatobacteraceae bacterium, assembly GCA_025463425.1. Taxonomy (GTDB): domain Bacteria; phylum Actinomycetota; class Acidimicrobiia; order Acidimicrobiales; family Ilumatobacteraceae; genus WLMZ01. The sequence goes on from JAOBWQ010000323.1 coordinate 4,363, forward strand.
GATCGAGCACCTCGCCCGCACGGTCAACGAGATGCTCGACCGGATCGAGGCCGGTCGCGTTGCCCAACGGCAGTTCACCTCGGACGCCGCTCATGAGCTGCGTACTCCGCTGATGGCGTTGCAGGGCGAGATCGAGCTGGCGGTCCGCGCGCCCACGGCCGCCGACGACGCGTTCCTCGCCCGCATCGGCGCGCTGGGCGATCGGCTCGCCCGCCGCGTCGACGATCTCGTCCTGCTCTCGACGCTCGACGAGCAACCACCGCTGCGCCTCGCCGATGTCGACGTGCTCGGGCTCGTGCGCACCGAAGCGGCGATGATGCCGAATCGTGGCGACGCCGACGGGGCCAACCCGGTGATCGAGATCGTCGGCGATCCGACGTCGGTCACGATCGACGAGCGGCTCGTCTCGCGAGCATTGCGCAACCTCCTCGCGAACGCCTGCCGCCATGCGGAGGCCCGAGTCCGGGTCGAGGTCGCCACCGTCGCGGGGCAGCTGTGGGTGCACGTCGACGACGATGGACCGGGCGTCGCCGCCGAGGACCGTGAGGTGATCCTGCGCCGATTCGGTCGACTCGACGAGGCGCGAGCTGCCGACGGTGGCGGCGCGGGGCTCGGTCTCGCCATCGTCGCCTCCGTGGTCCGTGCCCACGGCGGGGAGGTCGTCGTCGCCGACTCCGACCTCGGCGGGGCGCGGATCTCGATCCGGCTGCCGGACGATCGGACCGCTTGACCGGACGGGCGGATCGGGCTCGCCGATCGTGCCGGTGATCAGGCCCGCTCAGTTGCCCCGATAGGGGTGCAGACCGTTGGTCGGCACCGTGCCGAGCCGGCCGGCGTTGAAGTCGTCCACCGCTTGGACCAACTCGTGGCGATGGTTCATCACGAACGGGCCGTACTGGGCGACCGGCTCGCGGATCGGTTGGCCGCCGAGGACCAGCACCTCGAGCGCCGCCTTCGTGGAGTTCGTCACGGTGATCGTGTCGCCCGCTCCGAAGACGACGAGCTGCCCCGCCTCGACGGGAGAGCGCTCCTCGCCAACCGTCCCCGAGCCTTCGAGCACGTAGGCCAGCGCGTTGAACTCCGGGTTCCACGGCGTGACCAACCGCGCCCCGCCGGCCAACGTCACGTGGGCGACGGTGATCGGTGTGTGCGTGCTCCCCGGGCCGGCATGACCGGCGACGTCGCCGGCGATCAAGCGCACGAGGGCGCCGCCGTCGGGCGACGACAGCAGCGTGACCTGGTCACCCTCGAGGTTCTGGTAGGCGGGGCTGATCATCTTGTCCTTGGCGGGCAGGTTGACCCACAGCTGGATGCCGTGGAACAGGCCTCCGGAGATGACCAGCTGTTCGGGCGGCGTCTCGATGTGGAGGATGCCCGAGCCGGCGGTCATCCACTGCGTGGCGCCGTTCTCGATCGTGCCGCCACCGCCATGTGAGTCCTGGTGCTGGAACGTGCCGTCGATCATGTAGGTGACGGTCTCGAAGCCGCGGTGCGGATGCCAGTCGGTGCCCCTGGGCTCGTACGGCGCGTAGTCGACCTCGCCCATCTCGTCCATGTGGATGAACGGATCGAG
>JAOBWQ010000254.1 GCA_025463425.1 Ilumatobacteraceae bacterium
TTCCAGCGACGCTTGGTGCGACGGTGCGAGTGCGACACGGACATGCCCCAGGACGGGCCTTTGCCACACACTTCACATACAGCTGCCATGAGATTCTCTTTCCCGAAAGGGGGTTTCAAAGTCGTCAAAGGCTATCAGCGGGTTTTCGGCTTGCACCAAGGGATAGCACCGATGGGACCGATCATTTCGGGAGATGGGCGCAGGTCGCGGCACGGAGGGAAGTGCCGGGCGCGGCCCTCCCCGCCGTACGATGCAGCGGTGCCCACGCTTGAACGGCTCTCGGCGGATGCCTTGCGCAACACGGTCATCTCCTTCCGCGACACGATGAAGGTGCACGCCGCCGGGATCAACCGGTTGAACGTGTACCCCGTGCCCGACGGCGACACCGGCACGAACATGGCGCGGACGCTCGATGCGGTCGTCGCCGAGCTGGAGCTGAGCGATCACGAGCTCGAGCCGACGTGCGCGGCGATCAGTCACGGGTCGCTGATGGGGGCCCGTGGCAACAGCGGTGTCATCCTCAGCCAGATCCTGCGCGGCATCGCCAACACCCTGAAAGAAGCCGTCAAGCCGGGCGAGGTCGCCGGGTCCGCCAGCAAGGTCGCGGAGAGCTTCAAGAACGCGTCGGTCGCCGCGTACCAGGCGGTGCTCAAGCCGATCGAGGGCACCATCCTCACCGTGGTCCGCGAGACGGCCGATGCAGCGCAGGCGTCCGCCGCGGAAGGCGCCTCGCTGGCCGAGATGCTGCGTGCCGCGCGCACGGCCGGTCGGGCCTCGCTCGACCGCACGCCGGACATGTTGCCCGTCCTGAAGGATGCCGGCGTGGTCGATGCCGGTGGCGCGGGCTTCCTGCTGCTGCTCGACGCGGCCATCCACGTCGTCGACGGCGAGGCCCTCCCGGTGCCGGCGGAAGAAGATGGTCCGCTCGACAGCGGCATCGCCAACTTCGACTCCGTGGCCCATCGAGGAGAGGGGGACGTCAGCGAGCTGCGCTACGAGGTCATGTACTTCGTCGATCTCCCCGACGAGAACATCGAGGCGTTCAAGCAGTCGTGGGGTGAGATCGGCGACTCGATCGTGGTCGTCGGCGGTGACGGCATCTGGAACTGCCACGTGCACACCAACGACATCGGCGCGGCCATCGAGTCCGCGCTCGACAACGGCGGTCGACCGCACAGGATCCGCGTCACCGATCTGTTCGAAGAGGTCGCCGAGGAACACGCCCAGCGAGAGGCGGCGATCAAACGCGGTGGCGCCGGTCCGGTCTCGACCTTGTTGCACACGAGCATGCCGGCTGTGACCTGCGCGATCGTCGCCGTCAGCAGCGGCGACGGGCTGACCGACCTCTTCGCCCAGCTCGGCGTACAGGGCGTCATCTCCGGTGGCCAGACGCTGAACCCCTCGACCGCCGAGCTGCTCGACGCGGTCGAGGCCGTCAACGCCCAGCAGGTGATCGTGCTGCCGAACAACAAGAACATCGTCCCCGTGGCCGAGCAGCTCGACGCGCTGACGTCGAAAACGGTCATCGTCGTGCCGACGCACAGCATGCCCGAGGCCCTTGCTGCGCTGGTGCTGTACGACCCCGAGGCGTCTGCTGCGGCGAACGCCGAGGAGATGGGCGAGGCCGCCGACGCGGTCGCCACCGGAGAGGTCACTCGCGCCGTGCGCGACACCGCCAGCGACGCCGGCCCGATCACCGCGGGGGACTGGATCGGCATCGTGCGCGGCGACGGCATCGTCAGCGTGAACAGCACCCTCACCGGAGCAGCGACGGCGTTGCTCGACAGCCTGATCACGCCCGGCCGCGAGATCGTCACGGTGATCGAGGGTGCCGACGCCACGGCGTCGATCACCGATGCGCTGCGGGCCTGGCTGGCCGACGAACGCCCCGACGTGCAGGTCGAGGTGCATCGTGGCGGCCAGCCGCTGTACCCCTACCTGTTCGGCGTGGAGTGACGTCTGGGCGCGTCGATGCCAGCCGACCCGTCAGCCGCGAAGCAGAACGGCCTGACGCTGCGCGAGCTGCAGGCCATCCCCGTCGAACGGCTGAAGGGGATCGGTGAGAAGAAGCTCGCGTCGCTGCACGAAGTCGGTGTCGAGACCGTTCTCGACCTGCTGACCACGTACCCCCGGCGCTGGGTCGACCGCACCAACGAAGCGCGCGTCAGCGACCTCCGGCCCGGCGTGGAAGCGCTCGTGCTGGTGACGGTGCGCGCGCTCACCAAGCGCACGATGCGCAACCGCCGGACGATGATCGAGGTCCAGGTCGGCGACGGCTCGGGCCGCCTGCACATCGTGTTCTTCAACCAGCCGTGGCGCGAGCGTCAGCTGCGCGAAGGCCTGCAGATCATGCTCTTCGGCAAGGCCGAGGTGTATCGGGGTGGCCTGCAGATGACGAACCCGATCGTCGACCTGATCGGGGATCGAACGGGCAAGATCGTCCCGATCTATCCGCAGAGCGAGAAGGCCCAGCTCTCGACGTGGGAGATCGCCGGGTGGGTCGAGAGCGCGCTGGAGCGGTGCAGCGCTCGCGGCTTCGCCGATCCCGTGCCGCTCGCGATCCGCAGAGAGTTGGGGCTGATCGATCGCCACGCGGCGATGCGCCAGATCCACCTCCCGGAGACGATGGGGGAGAAGGAGCAGGCCCGCCGCCGGCTTGCGTTCGATGAGCTGCTGCGCGTGCAGACCGTGCTGGTGATGCGCAAGCGAGCCTTCGAGCGCGAGCAGCGCGGGATTCGCCACGACATGAGCGGCGAGCTCGTCCGGCGGTTCCACACAGCCCTTCCCTACGCGCTCACCGGCGCGCAGGCGCGGGCGATCGCGGAGATCGACACCGACCTCGCCGGCCCGCACCCGATGCACCGCCTGTTGCAGGGCGACGTTGGCGCCGGCAAGACCATCGTCGCCGTCAGCGGACTGCTTGCTGCTGTGCAGGGCGGGCACCAGGGCGCGCTGATGGCGCCCACCGAGGTGCTCGCCGAGCAGCACGCCACTGGGATCCGCGGGCTGCTGGCCGACCTGAAGGTGCCCGACCCCGGCAACCTGTTCGGCGACCGCCCACTCAATGTCGCGCTGCTCGCCAGCCGGGTCACCGGGCAGGAGCGCCGTGATGTGCTCGCTGGGCTCGCCGACGGCACGATCGACATCGCCATCGGCACGCACGCGCTGATCCAGGAGGGCGTCGCTTTCAAGAGCCTCGGATGCGTGGTCGTCGACGAGCAGCACCGCTTCGGCGTCGAGCAACGCGCGGCATTGCGCATGAAGGGTGCGGGCACGGGTGACGAGCGCGTCATGCCTGACGTGCTCGTGATGACGGCAACACCGATCCCGCGCACGGCGGCGATGACGGTCTACGGCGACCTCGACGTGAGCGTGCTCGACGAGCTGCCGCCCGG
>JAOBWQ010000260.1 GCA_025463425.1 Ilumatobacteraceae bacterium
TCGGGTCGACCGTCTCGAGGTGGCTCGGGTTGGCCGCCAGCTCGACCTTGATGTCGGCTCCGCTGTGGCTCTCGTACTTGCCCATCGCACCGAGGTGGTACTTGACGTCGCCGGAGCCCTGCACCGACGTCGGGTCGACGTGGCCCTCGAAGTCCTTGAAGATCTTCTCGTAGCTCTTGCCCATCAGGTTGGCGAGCACGTTCAGCCGACCGCGGTGGGCCATGCCGATCACGGCCGAGTCGTGGCCGGCGTCGGTGGCGTCGTTGAGGATCGAGTCGAGCAGCGGGATCGCCGATTCCGCGCCCTCGAGACCGAACCGCTTCACGCCGACGTACTTCGTGGCCAGGAACTTCTCGAACGCCTCGGCGGCGTTGAGACGCTCCAGGATGCGCCGCTTGTCGTCCTTGGAGAACACGTGGTGCACGCCCTCGACCTGGGTCTGGATCCACCGTTGCTCGTCGGTGTCCTGGATGTGCATGTACTCGATGCCGATCGTGCGGCAGTACGCATCGCGCAGCACGCCGAGGAGATCGCCCAGCGCCTGCTTCTCGACACCGCCGACACCACCGGTGAGGAACTCGCGCTCGAGGTCCCAGATCGTCAGGCCGTAGGTGGCCGGGTCGAGCTCGCTCGGCATCATCGGCTGCTTCCAGCGCAACGGATCGAGGTCGGCGATGAGGTGGCCGCGCACGCGGTGGACACGGATGAGGGTGGCGATCTGCATCTGCTTGTGCAGCAACGCGTCCTCGCTGTTGGCCGGGTTGACGTCGGTGCGCCACTTGACGGCCTCGTACGGCACGTCGAGGGCGCTGAAGATCTGCTCGTAGAACCCGTGGTCGCCCATCAGCAGCTCGTGGATCCGCTTCAGGAACATGCCGCTCTCGGCGCCCTGGATGATGCGGTGGTCGTAGGTGCTGGTGATCGTGACGACCTTGCTGACACCGAAGGTGCCGAGCGTGTGCGGGTCGCTGCCCTGGAACTCGGCCGGGTACTCGATGCTGCCCACGCCGACGATGACGCCCTGGCCCGGCATCAAGCGCGGCACGCTCTGCACGGTGCCGATCGTGCCGGGGTTGGTCAACGAGACGGTGGCGCCCTGGAAGTCGGCCACCGTGAGCTTGTTGTTCTTCACCTTGCGGACGAGGTCGTCGTAGCTGGCGAGGTACTGGTCGAACGGCAGGACGTTGGCGTCGCGCAGCACCGGCACGACGAGCGTGCGGCTGCCGTCGGACTTGGCGACATCGACCGCGAGCCCCATGTTGACGTTGCTGTTGCGGATGATCCGCGGCTTGCCGTCGGCGCCCTCCACGAAGGTGTTGTTCATCTGCGGCACGGCGTCGCCGATGGCCCGGGCGACCGCGTAGCCGATGATGTGGGTGAAGCTGACCTTGCTCTGGCCGGCGCGGGTGCGGTAGCCGTTGATGATCTTGCGGTTGACCTCGAGCAGCTTGGCGGGCACGTTGCGGAAGCTGGTGGCCGTCGGCACGGCGAGGCTGCGCTGCATGTTCGCGGCGATCGCGGCCCCTGCCCCCCGGATCGGCTCGCCGAGCTCGGCGGCGGGGCCGGCCGCGGCCGGCGGCGCAGCAGCAGCCGGAACGACCGGCGCCGCTGCGGGGATGGTCGCAGCGGTCGGCGTCGCGGCAGGCGCGGCAGCCGCGAGATCGGGCGACGTGCTCTTGTAGTCGGAGAAGAACTCTTTCCACGCGTCGCCCACTGCGGCCGGGTCCACCAGGTACTGCTCGTACATCTCGTCGACGAGCCAGGAGTTCGCGCCGAAGGATTGGCCAGTTTCTTGCTGTGTTGACATCACCGCTGATGGTATCGGTCGGAGCCTGTTCGGATTGAGCACATCGGGTTGCTGCGACCACCCGTCAGCACGACGATCGACCGGACTCGCCCAGGTGAGACAACCGCCACCTTGAATTAAGTAAGTGATCACTTGTAGAATGCGCTCATGCAGACCCGATACATCCTCGCCAGCTCCATTGCTGGCCTCGCCGCATTCGCGCTCGCCGGATGCGGCAGCGGCTCCGACTCACCAGCGGCCACCATTCCCGCCGACGCCGGACTGGTGGTGTACGCCGGGCCGGGCATCAAGTTCGACCAGACCGAGTACACCGCCACCGCTGGCAGCAACGTGAAGGTCGCCTATGAGAACCGCGACGCCCAGCGGCACACGCTCGACATCGTCAGCGCCGACAAGACGGTGATCGGCAAGGAGTTGGCCGTCGGCAAGAGCGGCGACCTCGAGGTCAGCACCTACAACCTGCCCGCGGGCACCTACACGCTGGAGTGCCTGGTCCCCGGGCACGATGCGATGCGGGCCACGCTCGTCGTCAAGTAACTACTACAACCGCACTGAAAACTGGAACGGCCGCCCCTTGCGGGGCGGCCGTTGCGCGTCCGTGAAGGTCCGACTACTTCTTGAACAGGATCTCGGAGAGGATCCAGAGCACGGCCCACAGCGAGAACGCACTGATGATCGCGTTCTTGTGGCTCTCATACGGCCAGAGCAGCTTGTTCGTGGTGGCCTTGCCACCGATCAGGCCGAGCGCGTTGATCTCGAGCAGCGCTCCGATGACCACAGCGATGATCAAGAACGTGAGCGCCTTGCTGGGGCCGGCGGTCCAGAGACTGGTGTTGAAGAAGTGAGCCGAGCCGACCATGAAGAACAGCATCGACACCGAGAAGATCGTGTTCTGGCGGCTGGCAAGCGCGGCGCTGCGCCCGGCTGCGGCCGCGGCCGGGTCGGGCGGATTCCCGGCCAGCACGTTTGCAGCGTTGGCGAGCACGACCTTCTGGTTCTTCCAGATGACCATCCACACGTTGGCCGCCATCGTGATGCCGAAGATCATGCCGACCGCGATCGCTGCGTCGTGGGCCACGCCCTGACCGGAGCCTGCGGCGAGGAAGTGCTTCATGTAGTCCTTCGTGATCCCGACGATCAGCAGGCCGGTGACGAGCGTGAAGACCGCTGCCCAGCGGAACCACCACAGGGCCCGGCGAGCGACCTTGTCGATCGCCATGTTGCGCGACTTGCCATCGTCACCGAAGGCAGCGAAGGCCGGGACCTGCACGAGGTTGAAGTAGTACAGCAAGCCGATCCAGGTGATGCCAGCGAGCACGTGCAGCCATCGGAAGCCAAACGTGAGTCCGAATCGTGTGAGCAGCTCCATGTGGTGATCCCCTATTTAGTGAAGTGGTCGGTTCGCTTAAGAACGTAGCACCACCCTGGGGGGTGAAGAAGGAATCGAACGCGGCTGTGCTAGCGCCGATCATCGTCGCGGATGTTGGCGCCGACGAAGGCGACCAGCCCGAGCACGACGACCGCGATGAGCGCCACCACGGCGCCGACCGCAAAGGCCTTGCGGTCGGCGATGTGCCGGACCCGCTCGACCCAGAACGGGAGGAGCAGGCCCGCAGCAACCACGGAACCGAGCGAACCGAACCGCCCGTTGGGGCCGCCGACGACAATGACCGCGCCGATGAGCACCTGACCGACGAAGGCCACGACGATCGGGGCATCGTGGAACCGGTCGAGACGGATGATCGCGCCGAAGGCGACCACGGGCACGAAGCCCAGCACCGCGATCACCGCCCCCACGGAGGACACGCTGCGGCCGGTCAGCTCGGACATGCCGATCATCGCGACGATGATCCCGATGACGCCGGCTCCGACCAACAGCTTGGCATCGACGGCGTCGAGCGCGTCGGTCAGATCGATGCGCACGCCGATGAGGACCGCCGCGAAACCGATGAACGGTGTGACGGCGCCGGCCGCGATCGGTGCGCCGATCTCGAGGCCGCGCAGGGCGAGCAGTCCGCCGAGCGCGGCGAAGACGATCCCGCCGATGAACACGATCCTGTCCGGCGTGTCCACCGGCGTCTGCTTCGCATACGACGCCGCTGCGAGTCCCGCCACGACGACGGCCAGCGCGCCGACGATGCGCAGGTTCCGTCGAGCCTGGTGCAGCGGACGAACGCTGCTGATCTCGTCGTCGTCCGCCACAGCCCGCGGATCGAATCGCGGTGGCGGGAACGACATGTGCGGACGGTAGCAAGTTTCGAGAACCGCCGATCGTCGGCTGGCACCGGTCGGGCCCGCATTCGGCCGCGTCTACGCCAACCTCGTCGACCGACCTCGACGGATAGCCTGGTGACGCCATGGCTCATGAATACATCTACACGTGCTACAAGCTCGCCCGTCACTACCCGCCGGATCGCACGGTGCTCGAGAACATCTCGCTCTCGTTCTACCCGGGAGCCAAGATCGGCGTGCTGGGATCCAACGGGGCCGGCAAGTCGAGCCTGCTCAAGATCATGGCCGGGCTCGACGACGGCTTCAGCGGTGAGGCCCGCCTCACGCCCGGGTTCACCGTCGGCTACCTCGCCCAGGAGCCGCAGCTCGATCCGGACAAGGACGTCCTCGGCAACGTGATGGACGGCGTCGCAGAGGTCAAGGGCATCCTCGATCGCTACAACGAGGTCATGGCGATGTGGGCCGACCCCGACGCCGACTACGACAAGATCGGTGTGCTGCAGGCCGAGCTGGAGGACAAGATCGCGGCCGCCGACGCGTGGAGCCTGGAGCGCAACGTCGAGATCGCGATGGACGCGCTGCGTTGCCCGCCCAACGACGCCGACGTGACCAAGCTGAGCGGCGGTGAGCGTCGACGAGTGGCCCTGTGCCGACTGTTGCTGAGCCACCCCGATCTGCTGCTGCTCGACGAGCCCACCAACCACCTCGACGCCGAGAGCGTGGAGTGGCTGGAGCGGTTCCTCAAGGACTACAGCGGCACCGTTGTCGCGATCACCCATGATCGCTACTTCCTCGACAACGTCGCCAAGTGGATCCTCGAGCTCGACCGCGGCAAGGGGTTCCCGTTCGAGGGCAACTACTCCAGCTGGCTGGAGCAGAAGCAGGAGCGCATGGCTCGCGAGGAGAAGAGCAACGAGAACCGTCGGCGCACGCTCGAGCGCGAGCTGGAGTGGGTGCGGATGTCGCCCAAGGCCCGCCAGAGCAAGGGCAAGGCCCGTCTCTCCGCGTACGACAAGCTGTTCGCCGAGGCCGAGGCCGCCGAGCGCGGCCCGGACAAGCTGGAGATCGCGATCCCCGCCGGCAAGCGCCTCGGCGACACGGTGATCGAGGTCCAGCACCTCGCCAAGGCGTTCGGCGAGAAGCTGCTCGTCGAGGACCTGTCGTTCTCGCTCCCCCGCGCCGGCGTCGTCGGCATCATCGGCCCGAACGGTGCCGGCAAGACCACGCTGTTCAAGATGCTCTCCGGCCAGGAGCAGCCCGACGGCGGCACGGTCACCATCGGTGACACCGTGCAGCTGGCCTACGTCGACCAGAGCCGCGACACGCTCGACGACGACGCCACCGTCTACGAGGAGATCACCGGCAACATCGAGCACATGAAGGTCGGCAACCGCGAGATCAACGGCCGCGCCTACGTGGCCAGCTTCAACTTCAAGGGCAGCGATCAGCAGAAGCGGGTCGGCGACCTCTCCGGCGGTGAGCGCAACCGGGTCCACCTCGCCAAGTTGCTCAAGACCGGCGGCAACGTGCTCCTCCTCGACGAGCCGACCAACGACCTCGATGTCGACACCCTGCGCGCGTTGGAGAACTCGCTCGAGGCCTTCCCCGGGTGTGCGGTGGTGATCAGTCACGATCGTTGGTTCCTCGACCGCATCGCCACCCACGTGTTGGCGTTCGAGGGCGACAGCCAGGTGCGCTGGTTCGAGGGCAACTTCAGCGAGTACGAGTCGTGGCGGCACAAGGAGATGGGCTCCGCGGCCGATCAGCCGCACCGGATCAAGTTCAAGCCGCTCTCTCGCTGACATGATCGATCTGGCATGACGCTGAAGGCCCTGCGAACGATCTGCGCAGCCGTGTTCGTGTGCGGCATCGCGGGCCTGATCATCAGCTCGGTGCTCGACAACAACGGTGCCGTGCTCACCGTCGGGCTAGTCACCGTGGTCGCGGCCGTCTCGCTGCTGGCTGCCTCGGCCGTTGTCCGTCGCGAGCCGATCGACGCGTTCGAGGAAGCCGATGCAGAACGACTGGAGTCGTCGGTGCAGCTGCTCGTCGAGGCCGGCGCACCCGAGACCGACGTGCGCAACCTGGTCCGAGAAGCGATGCGGCTCGGTCGTCGCGCATGAGCATCGACGCTGCTCCGGGGGTCATGGCCGAGACCGACGCTCAACTCGCGACGCGCCTCGCGGTCGAGGCCGGCCGGCTCCTCGTGGAGCTGCGCAACGACATGTTCGCCGAGTTCGCCGCACCGTGGCAGGTGATGGACAACGGCGACATGCTCGCCCACCGCTACCTCATGCACGAGCTCGCCGAGCATCGGCCGCTCGACGCCGTGCTGTCCGAGGAAGGCGCCGACGACGGACGTCGGCATCGCACGGAGCGGGTCTGGATCGTCGACCCCCTCGACGGCACGAACGAGTACGGCGAGCGCGGCCGCTCCGATTGGGCGGTGCACGTTGCGCTCTGGAACGCCGATCGGCTCAGCGCGGCAGCCGTCAGCCTGCCGGCGATGGATCTCGTCTTCGCCACCGATCCGCCGCCCGAGCTGCCCGCGCGCAAGTTCGCCAAGCCGCGGATGATCACCAGCCGCAACCGGGCGCCCCACGCCGCAGTCATCGTCGCCAACGCACTCGGGTGCGAGGCCGTGCGGCTCGGTTCGGCCGGCGCCAAGGCGATGGCCGTCGTGCTCGGCGAAGCCGACATCTACCTGCACGACGGCGGGATGTACCAGTGGGACTCGGCGGCCCCCACCGCCGTCGCCGCCGCCGCGGGTCTGCACGTGAGCCGGATCGACGGATCGCCACTCGTCTACAACCAGCGCGACGCATGGCTGCCCGACTTCCTGCTGTGTCGTCACGAGTTCGCTGAACCCGTGCTCGACGCACTGTGGGGCGAGCGCTGGCGCCGGCGCCGCGACGCTGGGTGGCGATGAGCCCGGCGGGTGCGATCGCATGGAACTGCCGCGCCTGGAGTTGCCGCGCATGGAACTGAAGGCGACTCGCTTCGAGGTCGACGGGCACGTGGCGACGGTGTGGCTGCACCGCCCGCAGCGCCACAACGCATGGACCGGACGGATGCACACCGAGTACCGCTGGATCCTCGCCGAGCTGGAGGCGGACCCTGCCGTTCGCGCCGTCGTGGTCACGGGCACGCCGCCTGCGTTCTGCGTCGGCGGCGACAGCGAGGCCCTCGCCGGCCATGCCGTACGCGGCAGCTACGACACCGGGCTCGGCGACGCACCGGCCACCCCCGGTCACGGCGTGCGGCCCGAGTTCGACCACGAGTTCGCCTTCCAGTTCGGCATGCGGATGCCGTTGATCGCGGCGGTGAACGGTGCGTGTGCCGGCATCGGACTGGCCGTCGCGATGTTCTGCGATCTCCGCTTCGTCAGTGGCCCGGCACGGATGACCACCGCCGCCGCGAAGCTCGGCCTGCCCGCCGAGTACGGCTTGAGCTGGATCCTGCCTCGCCTCGTCGGGGTCACGCGAGCCAACGACCTACTCTTCTCGGGCCGGGTCTTCACGGCGACCGAGACGGCCGACTGGGGCCTGTGGAACGGTGTGTGCGTCGACGGCACCGAGACGCTTGTGACCGCCCTGGCGTATGCGCACCTCTTGGCGTCGACCACGGGACCCCGCGCCGTCGCCGCAACGAAACGACAGGTCTACGACGATCTGCTCAGCCACGATGTCGGCCGTTCGATCGTCGAGTCGAAGCGACTGATGAGCGAGGCGATGGCCACCGCCGAGTACCGCGAAGGCGTCGCCGCCCTCCGCGAACGCCGCCCACCGAACTTCTCCTGACCCCGTTCTTTGCACCCCTCGGACCCCACAGGGGCCTGAACCCCCATGGGAACGCTGCGATCGGTGCCCGTGTGACGCGAGCGGGGTGCGCAGAGCCGATCCGCCAGCCAGACTGACGTGGTGCCGACGCTCGCCAATGAAGACCAGACGTGGGGTGCGTTCACCGACGCCGCACCCTGGGTGCTCGACCGCTCGGCGATCGCCTGGCTGCCGGTCGCCAACCGCCTCCGCTCCGCGGCGCAGGCCGAGGTGCCCCGACTGACGAAGCCGTCGAAGCTGCCGCCCGGCACGCGCGTGCTCACGGTCGCCGGCCGGCTCGGCTTCGCGCTCGTGCCATGGGCGATCCGCAAGAAGCGCAAGAAGTACGCCGACCAGGGCGCGAGTCGGACCGACGTCTCGAGGCGCCTCCGCATCGCTGCGGAGCGTCTCGGCCCGACCTACATCAAGCTCGGCCAGATCATCTCCAGCGGCGACGGGCTGTTCCCCGCCGAGCTGGTCAGCGAGTTCAAGCTGTGTCGAGATCAGGTCGCGGCCGAATCGTGGGACGACGTCCGTCTCACCCTTGAGCAGGATCTCGGCGCTCGACTGGAGGACGTGTTCTCGTCCTTCGACACCAAGCCGATCGCTGCCGCGTCCATCGCTCAGGTCCACGCCGCCACTCTGCTCACTGGCGAGGAGGTCGTGGTCAAGGTGCAGCGACCCTCGGTCAGCACGCTCGTCCGCAAGGACCTGCGCGTGATGGCGTGGCTCGCACCGCACCTCGTCGGGCGGATCCCGATCGCCGCGCTGGCCAACCCACCGGCGCTCGTCGAACTGTTCGCCGAGACCATCGTCGAAGAGCTCGACTTCCGCATCGAGGCCGCGAACATGCTCGACATGTCGGCGGTGCTGAAGAACCTGAAGCAGGACCGGTTCGTGGTCCCTCGGCCGCACCCGAAGCTGGTGACCCGTCGGGTGCTGGTCATGGAGCGGGTCGACGGGTTCAACTTCGACGATGTCGCCGGCATGCACGACGCCGGGATCGACACCGAAGCCGTGATCCGTTCCGGGATGATCGCGTTCATGGAGGGGGCGATGATCGAAGGCATGTTCCACGGTGATCTCCACGGCGGCAACATGCTCGTGCTCGAAGACGGCCGCACCGCCCTGCTCGACTTCGGCATCGTCGGGCGACTCAGCGACGACCGACGGATGGCGTTCCTGCGGATGATGCTGGGCGCCACCACGAACGATGTGCGCGGCCAGGTGGCGGCCTTGCGCGATCTCGGTGCGCTCCCCCACGACACCGACCTCGATGCCGTGATCAAGGACCTTCGCCTCGACCAGCCGACGATCGACCCGACATCGCTGTCCGGCGAGGAGCTCGTCAAGGAGGTCCAGCGCGTCGTCAAGGCGCTGCTCGGCTACGGCGCACGGCTGCCCAAGGAGCTGATGCTGTACGTGAAGAACATGGTGTTCCTGGACGGCGCGATCGCTCGCCTCGCCCCGGACCTCGACATCATCGGTGAGATCGCCAACATCTCGATGCTGTTCGCCGAACGCCACGGCGAACGCCTCGGGCGCGAGCTCGGTGTGGCCGCCGATTCGTGGACCGTCAACCTGGACACCGTCAAGGCCGGTTTTGGGCTCGAGCCGACCATCGACTCGCTGACCTACAAGGACCTCCAGGCCCGACGCGAGCTGATCCAGAAGCGGATGCGCGACCACGTCGGCAAGTGATGCCGGGCCGTTCCCTCGCCCGGCCCTAACCTGGACCACCTCATGCGTCTCGTGATCGCCCGCTGCACCGTCGACTACAATGGCCGGCTCTCCGCCCACCTGCCCGAAGCCATCCGCCTGATCATGGTCAAGGCCGACGGTTGTGTCGCCATCCACGCCGATGGCGGCGCGTACAAGCCGCTCAACTGGATGAACGCCCCGAACACGCTGGTCGACAACGGCGATCACTGGGTGGTCACCAACCCGAAGGCAGAGCAGTTGGTCATCAACCTGCTCGAGATCATCCACGAGGCCGGCCACGAGCTGGGCGATGATCCCGGCCTGCAGAAAGACGGCGTCGAGGCGCATCTGCAGGAGCTCCTGGCCGCGACCCCGCACACCATCGAAGCCGGGCTGACGTTGGTGCGGCGCGAGTACCCGACCGCGATCGGCCCGATCGACCTCGTCTGCCGCGATGCCAGCGGCCAGGTGGTGGCGATCGAGGTCAAGCGGCGTGGCGAGATCGATGGCGTCGAGCAACTCGCTCGGTACATCGAGCGGTTGCACCTCGACTCGTCGCTCGGGGCCGTGCGCGGCGTGTTCGTGGCCCAGGTGGTCAAGCCCCAGGCGCGGGTGCTGGCCGAGTCCCGCGGGTTCACGTGGGTGGAAGTGAACTACGACGAGCTGCGCGGTTTGCAGACCGACGAGCTGCGCCTGTTCTAATCGCGGGATGGCTGAACCGTCCCCTCCTCCCCCGGCCTTCTTCCAGGAACGGCTCGATGCGCTCGTCGGCTCGCCGATGGGCTCCGGCACACCGAACGTCGCGCCCGACCCCGTCAACCAGCCGATGATCCGCCACTGGGCGGCGGCGTTCGAGGACGGCAACCCCGCCTACGTCGACGCGGAGTTCGCGGAGTCGTCCCGGTTCGGCGGCATCGTCGCACCGCCGCTGATGCTGCAGACGTGGACCATGGCGACCCCGATGATCACCGGCATCAAAGAGCGCGGCGGCGCGCCGCTGCCGTCGAACGATCGTGGGCCCCTGAGCGTGTTCGACGAAGCGGGCTTCGTCGGCACGCTGGCATCGAACTCGGAGTTCGAGATCCATCGCTACCTCCGTCTCGGCGAGACGGTGTCGGCGCGAACGGTGATCGAGTCGATCTCGGCCGAGAAGACCACGCGCATCGGCGTCGGTCACTTCGTCACATGGGTCACGACGTATGCCGTCGATGCAGGACCCGACGAGGCGGGCGAGGTCGTCGGCATCCAGCGGTTCCGGATCCTCAAGTTCAAGCCCGGGAGCGCAGCATGAGCAACCGTCGAACGCTCACCCTCGGCGACGTGTCCGTCGGGGATCAACTGCCCGAGCTGGTGATCGACATGACGGCGACGGTCGTCGTGGCTGGCGCGATCGCGACGCGCGACTTCATGCCGGTGCACCACGACCGCAACTACGCCAACGCCCAGGGCTCGCCGGAGATCTTCATGAACATCCTCTCCGACACGGCGTACTGCAGCCGGTTCGTCACCGACTGGGCCGGTCCCGAGGCAATGGTGAAGTCGCTGAAGATCCGCCTCGGAGGACCTGCCTACGCGAACACCGTGCTGACCTACAGCGGCTCGGTCACTTCGGTCGACGCTGTCGATGGCGGTGAGGCGAACGTCGAGGTCACGTTCTTAGCGGTCAACGAGCTCGGCCAACACGTCAGTGGCACGATGGTGATCAACCTTCCCGCTGGGTGACGCCGCAGTAGATTCGGCTGATCATGCAGCACGTCAACGGTGTTCTCCAGCACTACTCGTGGGGCCACCCGACGGCGATCGCCGAGCTGCTGGGCATCGAACCCGACGGTCGACCACAGGCGGAGCTGTGGTTCGGCACCCACGCCGGAGGCCCGGGGACGCTCGATGACGGGCGAACGCTGGAGTCGCTGGTCGGTCCGCTGCCGTACCTGCTCAAGGTCCTGGCCGCCGGTGATCCGTTGTCGTTGCAAGTGCATCCATCGCGCGAGCAAGCGCAGGCAGGCTTCGACAGGGAGGACGCTGCGGGCATTCCGCTGCACGCGCCGCAGCGCAACTACCGCGACCGCATGCACAAGCCGGAGCTGATGTACGCGCTGACACCGTTCGAGGCGGTGTGCGGCATCGCCCCGCTCGGTGAGACGGACGCGCTGCTCGCGTCACTGGGTGAGCCGGCCGCGTCGCTGAGGTCGATCCTCGCCCACGGCGGCATCGATGCCGCGATCGGACTGCTACTGCACGACCGACCCGACATCACATCGCTTGTGGCCGCGGCGTCGGGCCATCCCGATCCGCGCTGCCGGTGGCTGGCGACCGCAGCAGCGATGTACCCGGGCGACTCCTCCGCCGCGATCCTGCTGCTGCTCAACTATGTGCAGATGCAACCGGGCGATGCGATCTTCCTCGGCGCGGGGAACATGCACGCCTACCTGCAGGGTGTCGGCATCGAGGTCATGGCCAGTTCCGACAACGTGCTGCGCTGTGGGCTCACCGTGAAGAACGTCGACGTCGACGAGGTGCTGCGCATCCTCGACGACACACCGCTGATCGACCCGCTCGTGCACCCGGTGGTCGCGCTCGATGGTGGTGTCGAGTACCCGGTGCCCGTCGACGACTTCCGCATCACTCGCTACGACATCGATGGCTCGGTGGGATGGATCGCTGACGGCCCGGAGCTGATCTTCTGCCTCGACGGCACCGTCGGCGACCTGTCCCGTGGACAGTGCGCGGCCGCCCTCGACGGAGAGCACGTCCACCTCACCGGCACCGCAACCGTCTTGCGCGTCGGCGGCCGCTCCCCCGCCTGATCAGCGGCCGACGGTCTTACGGATCTCGACGATCTTCTCGGCGGCGTGGTTGGCGTCGGTGCCCTGCTCGTCCATCAGCGCAGCGCGGTCCTTGGCGGCTTCACGCTCGGCCTTGGCGGTGTCGACGCGGGCGATCGCGGCCTCCGTGCCGTGCTCGTGGATGAACTCGGCCCACTCGACGAGCTGCTCCACCATCTCGCTCTCCGGCACCACGGCGACGTTGCGGCCCTTGACGAACAGGTGGCCGCGCTTGTTGCCGGCGGCGATGCCCAGGTCGGCTTCCCGTGCCTCGCCGGGGCCGTTGACGACGCAGCCCATCACGGCGACCTGGAGCGGGATCTCGCGATCACCGAAGGCCTCCATCGCACGCTTGGCGACGTCGATCACGTCGATCTCGGCGCGCCCGCAACTGGGGCACGCGATGAGATCGATGTTCTTGCGCTCGCGCAGACCGAGGGACTCGAGCAGCTGGCGCCCGGCACGGGCTTCCTCGACGGGATCGGCGGTGAGGCTGTAGCGGATGGTGTCGCCGATGCCCTCCAGCAGCAGGGTGGCGATGCCCGCCGTCGCCTTCAGCAGACCGCCGGGCGGCGGTCCGGCTTCGGTGACGCCGAGGTGCAGCGGGATGTCGGTGGCCTCGCTGAGCTGCCGGTAGGCCTCGACCATCAACGGCACGCTCGATGCCTTCACGCTGATCTTGACGAGGTCGAAGTCGACCTCCTGGAAGTAGCGCAGCTCCTGCATCGCCGACTCGACCATGGCCTCGGGCTTGATCCCGCCCCACTTCTCGTACAGCGCGGGGTCG
>JAOBWQ010000269.1 GCA_025463425.1 Ilumatobacteraceae bacterium
CCATGGCGTCACGTCCGCGCAGGCGCGTGTCATTCGCAGCCTGGCCAGACTCGATCGACCACTGCAGATGAGCGAGCTGGCGTCGATGCTCGACATCGTGCCCCGGTCGGTCACATCGGTGATCGACGAGCTCGAGCCGATGGGACTCGTGGAGCGCCGACCGGATCCGACGGATCGACGCGCCGTGCAGGTCGCATTGACTGCGCGTGGCGCCGCACTCAGCCCCACCTTGCAGGATCTCCACGGCCGATGCGTCGCCTCGGTGCTCATCCCGCTCACAGCTGAAGAGATCGTGGTCCTCGGCGACCTCCTCCAGCGCCTCGCGCACACGCCCGCCGATGGCTGAGACCGACATCCCCGAGACCCGCATCGAGACGTCAATCGAGACGTCAGATCGGACGCCGCGTCCCAGCGCGGCCGGCATCCCGAACGTGCGCCGGTTCCTCGTCGGACAGGGCATCTCCAACATCGGCACGTTCTTCCAGGTCGTCGCCCAGTCCTTGCTCGTGCTCGACCTGACGCACAGCGGCTTCGCGCTCGGCGCGACGATGAGCCTGCAGTTCCTGCCGGTGCTCGTCCTCGGACCATCGGCCGGCGTGTTGATCGACCGCATCCGCATCCCCCGGCTGCTGACCTTCACGGCGATCCTGGCCGGCATCGAAGCGCTCGCACTCGGGGTGCTGACGACGACCGGCCACATCAACCTCGCGTGGATCCTCGGCCTCTCGCTGTTGCTCGGCGTCTCCCAGGTCGGCGACCGCGCCGCAGGCCAGGCCTTCCTCGTCGAGCTCGTGCCGCGCGATCGGCTGGCCAGCGCGGTGGCGTTCTCGTCAGTCGCCAACTCCGTCGGCCGCCTCGGCGGTCCGGCTCTCGCGGCGTCGCTGTACGCCTGGCACGGCCCGGCGATCTGCTTCTACTGCAACGCCGGTTCATACGTCGCGGTGGTGATCTCGCTGCTCCTGCTGCGCAAGCGGGACCTGCTGCCCCGCACTCCGCAGCCACGCGTGCCGGGGCAGCTGCGCGCGGGCATCCGCTACGCATGGGGTGATCCGACGCTCCGGCGGATCCTTCTCTCGAACGCGATCATCGGCGCGTTCACGTTCAACTTCGCAGCGTTCTACTCATCGCTCGTCCGGCTCACGTTCCACGCCGGCGCGGCGTCGTTCGGCCTGGCCGAGTCCTTGAACGCGATCACCGCAGTCAGCATCGGCTTCCTCCTCGCGCGCTGGCTGCATCGGCCCACGCTGCGCCTGTTCGCCCTCGCGTCCGTGCTGCTCGGGCTCTCGCTGATCTACAGCGCGGCAGCGCCGACGCTCACGCTCTTCCTCATCGGCATGCCGTTCTTCGGCGTGGTCGTGGTCGGCTACCAGACCGTCGCCCAATCGCTGCTCCAGCAGCACACGCCCAACGAGATGCAGGGACGGATCCTGAGCCTGTTCGTGCTCGGCATGATCGGCACCACACCGGTCGGCGGCCTGTTGACCGGGTGGGTCACCGACGCCGTCTCACCACGTGCGTCGCTCGCCCTCGGCGGCATCGCGCCGATTGGATGTGCGCTGTGGGTGGTCTGGTCGCAGCGCGCGGACAGGTCGCTTCGCACCGTTTGAGGGCGTGCGACTACCGTGCCATGCGCTCGTGCGGAGGGTCCGCAGCGACGGACCAGGGAGTGGCCATGACAGACACGTTCACGATCGATCAGGTCAATGCGTTCCAGATGACCGGGCAGGACGTGCCGTGGCTGTTGAACCATTGGGCCACGAACAAGCCCGAGCATCCCTTCCTCATCTGGGAGCCACGCGACGGGATCGATCAGACGTGGAGCTACTCGAGGTTCCTGACCGAGGCGAAGAACCTGGCCGCAGGCCTGGCCGAGCGCGGCGTCACCAAGGGCGACAAGGTGCTGCTGCACGCGGACAACTCGCCCGAGCAGGTGCTCAGCTGGTTCGCGTGTGCGTTGCTCGGAGCCGTCGGCGTCACCACCAACACCAAGAGCGCCGGACCGGAGATCGAGTACTTCGCCGCGCACACCCAGTGCGTGGCCGGCATCACCCAGCCACAGTTCGCCGCCGTCGTCGCTGCCAACGCGCCGCAGCTGAAGTTCCTGGCGGTCAGCCCGGACAACAGTGGTGAACCCGCAACGGAGGCCGAGCTCGCCGCAGTCGCCGATCTGCAGCTCGTGCCGTTCGCCGACCTGTTCGGCGATGGCGCGTCGCTGCCCGCCCGTCCCGCCGAGCCGATGCTGCCGGTCGGGATCATGTTCACCTCCGGTACGACGTCGCGTCCGAAGGCCGTCGTGCACACCCACGCCAACGTGATCTGGTCGTCGCGCATGGGACCCGACAACATCAAGATCACCGCCGACGATCGCTACATGATCTACCTGCCGTACTTCCACGTGAACGCGCAGAGCTGGTCGACATGGACGACGCTCGGGGTCGGCGCCACGATCGTGCTGACGCCGAAGTGGTCGGCATCGCGGTTCTGGGAGATCGTCACCAAGCACGGCATCACCCACTTCTCGATGATGCCGTTCGTGATGAAGGTTGCGATGTCCGGCGAGCGGCCACCGAACAAGCTCAAGGTCGGCGCGTTCGGGCTGATCTCCCCGCAGATCGAGCAGATGATGGGCGGCGTTCGCGTCACCTCGAGCTGGGGCATGACCGAGACGGTCATCCATGCGACCCGCAACCAATTCGATCAGTTCTACCCCCAGGGCACGATGGGTCGTCCGACGCCGGGGTACGAGTTCCTCGTCGTCAACGAGGACGGCGGCATCTGCGCTCCCGGCGAGAACGGCGAGCTGTACGTGCGCGGCACCCGCGGGATCCAGCTGTTCCTCGAGTACTTCGACAACGAGGAAGCCAACCAGAAGGCGTTCACCGCCGACGGATGGTTCAAGACGGGCGACCGGGTGATCATCTCCGAGGAGGGGTTCTTCTTCTTCAAGGATCGCGACAAGGACGCGCTGAAGGTCGGCGGGGAGAACGTGTCCGCCAAGGAGGTCGAGGACGTCTGCCGGATGGTGCCCGGCGTCGCCGATGTCGCGATCGTCGGACAGGACCACGAGTTCCTGAGCATGGTCGCTGTGGCGTTCGTGATCGCCGCGCCGAACGCGCCCGACGACCTGGGCGACAAGATCATCGCGCTGTGCAAGGAACGCCTCGCCGACTTCAAGTGCCCGAAGGCGGTCTACCTCGTCGATGACTTCCCCCGTGCCACTCTCGACAAGGTCGCCAAGAACAAGCTGCGCGAGATGGCCGACAGCTACGTCAAGAGCTGAGGGTCAACGCCTGAGGGGACAACGGCGCGAGCCTCAGGAGCTGAGGCCCAATGATTCAGGGTCCATCGCGAACGTGCCGCCGGCCGACATCCACTCACGGATGACGCGTTCGCCCTCGACCGGGTTGTACATGTCGTCCTGTCGGGAGAACTCGCCATTTCCGGCGTACTCGAGGATCGTGACGCAGCCGAACCTGTAGACCGCATCGCCACCCGCGGGATCGGGCATGACCTGCCAGGGGTAGTAGGCAACACGGTTGCCGTCGATGATCACCCACTCGACCGGGAACTCCATCATCGGCACCGGCGCCATCAGCTCCTTGATCTTGGCCTTGATCGCGTCGCGGCCCTTGATCACGCCGTAGTTGCACTCGTGCCACTCGCAGTCGGCGCTGTGCAGATCCGCCCACAGGTCCCAGTCGCCCGCGTCGCCCGCAGCCACGATCGCTCGGTACGCCGCCTCGATCTCCTCGCGCGGGTATGTCTGCTCGCTCATCGTCCCCAACCCCTCCGTGCGTCAACCCCAGTGACGACGCGGCGTCAGAGTAGTTGCCCATCCCACCCGCAAGACATCCGGACTCAGGTGCCGCAGAAGGTCTGGTAGCCGCCGGCGAACGCCGGGGTGGCCGGCTCGGCATATCGCTCGAGACCCGGGCGCGCATCGAATGGCGCCGCCAGGACGGCCATCAGCGCATCGAACGGTTCGAGGTCTCCCTCGGTGGCCGCCGCGAGTGCCTCCTCCACGAGATGGTTGCGCGGGATGTAGATCGGGTTGACGCGGTCCATCGCAACGGCGACAGCAGCGATGTCCGCGGCGCCAGATGTGGCTCGATCGAGCCAGCGCGGCACCCACGCGTCGAACGGAGCGGGGTCGCTGAACAGCGCCCGAGCGGGCTCGGCGTCGCCACCGACGACGGCCGACAGTGAACGGAACAGTGATGTGTGGTCGACGCGCTGCGCGTGCATCAGTGCGAGCAGGTCGTCGATCATCACGAGATCGTCGTCGTGCGCATCAGCGAGGCCGAGCTTGGCGCGCATCCCGGCTTGCCAGTGGACGAGGAAGCGCTCGGGGAACGAATGCAGCACGTCGGTGGCCGGACCGATCGCCGCATCGGGCTCGTCGGCGATCAGCGGCAGCAGCGTCTCTCCCAGGCGAGCCAGGTTCCACTGCGCGATGTGCGGTTGGTTGCCGAACGCGTAGCGGCCGGCGTGATCGATCGAGCTGAAGACCGTTGCCGGGTCGTAGGCATCCATGAACGCGCACGGGCCGTAGTCGATCGTCTCCCCGGAGATGGTCATGTTGTCGGTGTTCATCACGCCGTGGATGAACCCGACCAGCATCCACTTCGCGATCAACGAGGCCTGCGCCTCGACGACGTGCTCGAAGTAGGCGAGGTACGGGTTGTCCGCATCGGCGACGCTCGGCGCGTGGCGTGCGATGGCGTGGTCGGCCAAGCGGCGGAGCAACTGCGGATCACGGTTGGCCGCGTACTGGAAGGTGCCGACGCGTAGGTGGCTGGCGGCAACCCGGGCCAGGACGGCGCCGGGCAGCATGCCTTCTCGATGGATCATCTCACCCGTCGCGACGACGGCGAGCGCGCGGGTGGTGGGGATGCCGAGCGCGTGCATCGCCTCACCGATGAGGTGCTCGCGCAGCATCGGGCCCACAGCTGCCTTGCCGTCGCCGCCGCGCGCGAACGGCGTTCGCCCGGAGCCCTTGAGGTGGATGTCTCGGCGATTGCCCTGGACATCGAGCACCTCGCCCAGGAGGAGGGCCCGCCCGTCGCCGAGCCTCGGCGAGAACCCGCCGAACTGGTGGCCGGCGTAGGCCTGGGCGACAGGCGACGCTCCGTCGGGCACGACGTTGCCGACGAGCACCGCCACACCTTCAGGCGACCGCAGTGCCTCGATGTCGAGGTCGAGCTCGCCTGCAAGGTCGGTGTTGAGCGCCAGCAATCGTGGCGCCGGCGCCTGCGTTGCCTGCCAGTGCTCGAAGAGGCCCTCCATCTCGCGGACGTACGAGTTGTCGAAGTCGAACTGCGGCCGGATCACGACGCTCACCGGAACGAGGCTAACGGGGCCGGCGGGAGTGCCGTTTGCGGCCGAAGGCGACAGCGTTTGTCGAGTCGTCAGGATTCGGCTCCGGGAGCAGCAGCAGCAGCAGCGGCGGCTCGGTCGATCTCGAACCACACCCGCTTGCCATCGCCGTCGCGGTCGGTGCCCCATCGACTCGCCAGCGTCTCGATCAGGAGGAGCCCACGGCCACCCGGCCTTTCCACATCGGGCACCCTCGGCAGAGCGTGCTCCGGCGAGTCGTCACGCACCTCGACGCGGACGTGGGATCGCCCGATGCGCACCTCGAGGCGGGGTTTGCTGGAGGCGTGGATGACGGCGTTCGAGACCAACTCGCTGACGAGCAGCGCGACGTCGTCTGCGATCGAGAGCTCCGCATCCGCCAGGAGCGCGCGCGCGAAACGTCGGCCGAGCATCGGCGCGACGGCTTCGTCCGGCAGTTCGAGCAGGTGTCGCCGAGCGATGTCCGTGAGGGCAGCCGCGACCAGGATCTCGTGCACGAGGCGCGGAGCCGGCACGAACTTCTCGACGTAGCCGACGGCGCCTCGTTGCATGAGTCCCGGACCGACGCGCCGACGAGGCAGGTTCGACAGGATGACCACGAGTGCGGACGGTGCGGCCTCCAGCAGTTCGGGGAGCACATCGGATCCGGAGCGTCCTGGCATCACCAGGTCGAGCAGGATCAGGTGCGGCTGGAGCTCGGCAGCTGCGGCGAGCCCCGCTTCGGCGTTCGCCGCTTCGGTCACGTCGGGGATGCCGTCGCGCACGAGCAACCGAGTGACGATCGCGCGCTGTTCGGCGTCGTCGTCGATGCTCAACACGCGCAGCGCATCGGTGTGCGGTCCCGCGTCGGGGCCCACCATCACGGCACGCTCGGCAGGCTGAATCGGAACGTGGCGCCGTGTGGAGGGATCGATTCGAGCTCGATCGTCCCACCCTGCTTCTCGACGAGCGATCTGACGATGAACAGTCCGACGCCGCTGCCTTCGAGGCCGTCGTCGGGCGTGAGCCGACTGAACTGCTGAAAGAGGAGGTGTTGCTGATCTGGCGGGATCCCTGGACCCGAATCCGACACCGTCACGATCACATCGTCGTCGACGCGGTTCGCGGCAACGCGTATCGGAGCATGCATCGGCGAGTACTTCACTGCGTTCGACAACAAGTTGGCAACGATCTGTCGTGTTCTGCCGGCGTCTCCAACGGCGGTGAGCCCGGCGGCAACGTCTGCGGTGATCGTCACCGGACTGTCCGCGACCAGAACGTCTTGGACGGCTTGCTCGACGACCCATTCGATCGAGAACGGCCGACGCTCGACCTGCAGCTGACCCGACTTGATGTGCACCAGGTCGCGCAGGTCGTCCACGAGGGCCGTCATCCCGCTCACCCGTTGCCCGATCCGCACGACATGGTCGAGCTTGGAGTGATCGTCCAGCGCACCCCAGTCGGCTTCCAAGAGGTGGGCCAAGCTGCCGATGACCGAAAGCGGAGCGCGGAGATCGTGGGCCACCAGACCCACGACGTCCGAGCGCATCCGGTCGAGCTCCCTCAGTCCTTCGGCGGCCTCACGTTCTCGGGCGAGCACGTCGCGCAAGGAGTCCTCGTTCCTCTTGCGATCCGTCAGATCCTTGGTGACCTTCGCGAAACCCCGGTGCACATCGTTGGAGTCGCGCAGCGCGGTGAGCACCACCGAGGCCCAGAAGCGAGTGCCATCCTTGCGAACGCGCCAGCCTTCGCTCTCGACCCGACCCTGCTCGAGCGCCTCATGCAGCAGCCGGCGCGGCAGATCCTCGCGCCGTTGGTCGTCGGTGTAGAACGCCGAGAAGTGACGTCCGACGATCTCGTCGCTGCGGTATCCCTTGAGGCGCTCGGCACCTGCATTCCAGGTGGACACCACTCCGTCGACGTCGAGCAGGAAGATCGCGTAGTCGACCACGCTGTTGACGAGCAGCCTGAATCGCTCCTCGCTCTCTCGGAGCAGCTCCTCGGCGTGTCGACGTTCGGTGAGATCTCGTGTCACCTTGCCGAATCCCACCAACCGCTCGTCATCCCCACGCAGCGCGGTGATCACCACGTTGGCCCAGAAGCGGGTGCCGTCCTTGCGGATCCGCCAGCCCTCGTCCTCGAAGTGCCCGTCCGCAGTCGCCATCGCGAGCTCGTGCTCGGGGGCGCCGGCCGCCGTGTCCGATTCGGTGTAGAACAACGAGAAGTGCCGACCGAGCACTTCGTTGGCGCGATAGCCCTTCAGGCGTTCGGCGCCGGCGTTCCAGGTGGCGATCCGCCCGTCGACGTCGAGAGCATAGATGGCGTAGTCGGAGATGCTGTCGACGAGCAGTGCGAGAAGAGAGGGGTCGCCGACGGCACCGTGACGCCGATCGATGCTCTGTGGCTTCACGACGTCAGATCACCGATCGCTGCGTTGGCGACGACGGCAGTTCACACCTGCTGCGGCGACTGGGCTCCACGAAGGATCAACGTACCCTGCGGAGCGCCCTTCAAACGTCGATCATCAACACGCTCGTCGTGTGCGTCGATCGAACCGTGTCGTCGTCTCAACGTCTCAGCAACCAGACCTTGGTGTCCGCAACCATCTCACCCATTTCGGGCGAGCAGTGCCGAGATCGATATGCACGCTTGGCCGAGACTCCAACGTCGCAGCGTGTGTCTTCGAGTGACAACACGGCGAGGTGCCACCCGCGTCGCTCCATCGCGGCGCGCCGAGCACCATCAGCCTCCGGCGGCTCACCTGGAGTGCAACACATCCGATCCTCGTACATGCACAGGCGGAACAGTCCGAGTTGATCTGCGGCGTCGAGCACGCAGTCACTGACAAGCTGATGGTCCGGCGGACCGAACCCGAATGGACCCACCGGCTGGCACGAGGGAAGCGACGAGATCGTGTCGGCCAGCACGGACCTGAGCAACCGCGGCGTTCGGGGCAGCTCGTACCGTTCGTCGAAGAAGTCCAGGTGCACGGCCTTGCAGTTCAGCAGTGCGACGGCTTCTGCGTCCTCGGACAGCCCCGATGTCAGGGCGCGATCGAACGCTTCGAAGGCGTGTGGCACGGCTCGCGGTGTCGTGGGATCCGGGCGCGGTGAGCCCGTGCACACGGTCGCGATCGTGGATCCCGGACTGGCTGCGAGCGCACAGCCCAGTGCCACCACACCGTCGCCGAGGTGTGGCGAGATCACGATCATCGAAGGATTCATGGCGTTTCCGTTACCCAGATCAGCGCGCAGTCGACCCTCTCTGCCGCGGTGAGGTCGCCGACGCTGCGTTTCGGCAGGAATCCGCCTGGGTAAGAGCGACGCCGTGAGGGGCAGAGGTACGACATGGGTGGTCGTGGCACTCGCGCTGTCGGCGTGCACGAGACACCAGGTGGGGCCGGCACGGACCTTCGACGACTACGAGCGCAAGAGCCGCACGACAGCGGAGGACGCGTTGTCGTCGGTGGAGACCGTGCAGCTGCTCGCGACGACAGCCGCCCAGGGCGACGCGTTCGGTCCGTACACGAACGTGAGCATCTCCGAACAGGAGGACAGCCTCGCCGACGTGGTCGGTGACTACGGGTCGATCCAGCCGCCGGATGCGCACGCCGACGAGCTCAGGGCTCAGCTGGACGCGCTGCTCTCGTCGGCCACGGATCACGTCGCCGCCGTGCGCATCGCCGCCCGGCGCGGCACGCTCGCCGGCCTCGATCAGGTCGCCGCACCGCTGGCCGCGGACTCCGACGCGCTCAACGCCTTCCTGGAAAGCCTGAAGTGAAGAAGGTCCTGGGGGTCGCGCTGGGTGTGCTGACCGCGATCGGCGGCTTCGTCGACATGGGCGACCTCGTCGCCAACGCGGCCACGGGTGCCCGCTTCGACATGAACCTGGCGTGGGTCGTGATCGTCGGAGTGTTCGGCATCATCGTCTACGCCGAGATGAGCGGCCGCGTCGCTGCACTGTGCGGCCGACCCGTCTTCGATCTCGTGCGCGAGCGGCTGGGCGCCAGGTTCGGGATGGCGAACATGCTTGCGTCGTTCTTCATCAACTTCCTCACCCTCACCGCGGAGATCGCCGGCGTCGCGCTGGCGATCTCGCTGGCCTCGAGCGTCAACTACTTCTTCATCATCCCGGTCGTCGCCGTCCTCGTGTGGCTGGTGTGCTGGCGGATGCCGTTCCAGTTGATGGAGCGGGTGTTCGGGTTGCTCGGCCTGTGCCTGCTCGTCTTCGCCGTTGCCGTTTGGAAGATCGGCCCGGACTGGAACACGCTCTTCTCCGCCACCGCCCATCCGCACGTGCCCGGGTCGGAGAACGTCTTCACGTACGCCTACTTCGGCATCGCCCTGTTCGGGGCGGCGATGACACCGTACGAGGTGTTCTTCTTCTCGAGCGGCGCGGTCGAAGACGGATGGACGAAGAAGGATCTCGGCGAGAACAAGATCAACGTCCTGATCGGCTTCCCGCTCGGTGCAGCGTTGTCGCTGGCGATCATGGCGTGCGCGCACCTCGTCCTCGCCCCTCGTCACATCATCGTCGAACAGCTCTCTCAGGTCGCGTTGCCCGTGGCATCCGCGGTCGGGCGGCTCGGTCTGGCGATCGTGCTCATCGGCATCTTCGCAGCCACGTTCGGCGCCGCGTTGGAAACCTCGCTCTCCGCCGGCTACGTCGTCGCCCAGTACCTCGGCTGGCCGTGGGGCAAGCGCGGCAGTCCGCGCGAAGCGACCCGGTTCCACGTCGTGGTGCTGATGTCGATCGCCGCCGCCGCCCTGTTCGGGCTCACCGGGGTGGACCCGGTGAAGGTGACCGAGTACTCGATCGTTCTGTCCGCAGCTGCGCTGCCGCTCACCTACTTCCCGATCCTGGTGATCGCCAACGATCCGCGTTACATGGGCCCCGACCACACCAACGGCCGGTTCCTCAACGCGATCGCCACCGTCTACCTGGTCATCCTCGTCGTGGTCGCGATCGCCACCATCCCGCTGATGATCATCACCAAAGGAGGGTCATGACCGACGGCCGTGTCCTGCACGCCACGCTCGATCTCCTCGACCGGCAGCTCCTCGACCGCGACGGCGTCCTGTGCGGCAACGTCGACGACCTCGAGATCCAGCGCGACGACACCACGGGTGAGATGTTCGTCACCGCGCTGCTCACCGGTCCTGGCATCCTCGCCTACCGCCTCGGTGCACGCCGGCTCGGTCGATGGACCCAGCGGGCCAACCGCCGCCTCCACGACGACGACGCGCCCGGCGCGCTGACCGATCGCACCCGCATCCCGATCGAGCTCGCCCAGCAGATCGGACCGAGCATCAGCGTGGCCGTGGGCGCCGACGACCTCGCCAGCCACGACGCCGAGCGATGGGCGCTCGCCCACATCATCGACCACATCCCCGGGAACGCCAGCCGTGCGCCTCAGTGATCTGCTCGACTACTCGGTCCTCGACAGCGACGGCACCGACCTCGGCAGGGTCAGTGACGTGCGCATCGTGCAAGACGGCCCGATCGTGCGCGGAGTGCAGGCTGCCTTCCGCGTCGACGCGCTGGTCGTCGGACGAGGCGGCCTCGCCGAACGGCTCGGCTACGTGCGCGCCCGAGTGCAGGGTCCGTGGTTGCTGCGCGTGCTCTTCACGCGCCTCGAACAGAGGGCGCACATCGTCGAGGTCGACCGGATCGACCACTGGGACGACGACGAGGCGGTCATCCGTCTGCGCAAGGTTGGTCACTGATCGTCAGCAAATCTCGTTCGAGCTGCGCTGCACCACGCTCTGCGGTGTGCCCAGTGGCTCAAGAAGACACGGTCACTCCGTGGATAGCTTTTCCGAGTGAAGATTTCGGCCGCGCGACGCAGGATGTCCGCGCGACGCAACGAGCTGGCGCTGCTCGTCGCGCACCGGACTCCGCGTCGCAAGCCGGGCCGGTTCGCCATTCACATCGTCAACGTGGGTGTCGTCTCCGCCCGGGCCGCTTCATGGCGCGTCGAAGGACCGTCGTCCAGCCCGACCCGTCTCGACAACCTCGTCCAGGACCTCCCCGGCGAGATCGCACCCGGGGACGACATCACCGTTGCAACGGTCGAACCCGACGAGGTTCGAGATCCGATGCACGTCGTGTTGCGTTGGGTGCAGCCATCCGGAATGGTCGACGAGTCCAGCCAGATGATCCAGTAGCGGCGCAAGAGCTGCGCGAGCACACGGTCTGGTGGCGGGCGGCTCAGGGTATGACTTCCCGCATGAACGACACCAGCAGTGAACCAGCGAGCATCGAAGCCTCGACCGTCACCGAGGTCCTCTCCGCATACGCCGAGGGTGGATTCACCGGTGAGTTCTCCGCGGTCGAAGGGGCACAGCTCGAGTGCCATTCGTGCGACACCACGGTCGGTGCCGACGAGGTCGTGATGAGCTCGCTGCGCCGGCTCGAGGGCGCGTCCGATCCCGCCGACATGGTCGCGGTTGTCGCGCTGACCTGTCCGGCATGTGGCGCTCGCGGCGCGACGGTGCTGGCGTTCGGGCCGGCCGCGTCTGCTGAGGACTCCGATGTCCTCGGCGCCCTGCGCGATCACCGCCACGACGTGCACGCTCCTGGCAACTCGGCGCCCGGCGAGGTCGCCGGCGACGACACCGCAACCGCCTGAGTCGCGCCTCGACATCGGGGACGTTCGCGAGGTGAGCATTGACGAAGGCATGCGTCGCGGCGTCGCCCGGGTCGGGTGTTCCGGTTGGCACTATCGGGATTGGCGTGGCCTCGTGTACCCAGAGGCGCTGCGACCTGCCGACTGGTTCGGCTACTACACGCTGCTCTTCGACACGGTCGAGCTGAACAACACCTTCTATCGGCTGCCCACGCCCGAGGCCGCCGACGCCTGGGCAGAGCAGGCGCCTGCCGGCTTCCTGTACGCGCTGAAGCTCGGCCAGTTCGGATCGCATCGCAAGAAGCTGATCGACGCCCGCACCTGGCTGCCCAACCACCTCGATCGGGCCCGACGACTCGGACCCACGATGGGCCCGACAGTGGTGCAACTTCCACCCCACTGGAAGCGCAACACCGCACGGCTCGACGAGTTCCTGACCGTCGCGCCCAACGATGTGCGGTGGGTGGTCGAGGTACGTGATCCGTCATGGCTCCACGAAGAGACCTACGCCGTCCTCCGCCGTCACGGCGCAGCGCTGTGCCTCCACGACCTCATCGACGGCCACCCGTTCGAGATGACCACAGGATGGACCTACGTTCGCTTCCACGGCCCCGACGCCGTCCGCAACCCGTACCGCGGTCGATACGGCGCTGCACTCCTCGAGCCGTGGGCAGAGCGGTTGAACGCGGTCCTCGACGCTGGACACGACGTCTACTGCTACTTCAACAACGACTACGACGGCGCCGCGGTCGCCGATGCGCAATGGCTACGACATGCGATCGACCCCAGCTCCCGTTGGGGTTGACCGGCGCCGGCCTCGTCAGTCGTTGCGGACCATCTCGGGGGCAGTGGTGCGCCGCAGCAGGGGAAGCGTCGAGCCGATGATCGCGAAGGATGCGAGGACCCCGCCGACGACGAGTCCGTAGTAGCCGAGGCTCGGTGCTTGCAGGGTCTGGCCCAGCTGCGCATGCAGGAAGAGGCCCGCAGTGAGCAACCCAGCGGCGGCGGCCACGATGACGCTGATGACGAGCGGAACGGCGGCTTCGAGGCTCACCACTCGGCGCAGCATCCCCAGCGGTACACCAGTGAGCCGCAGCAGGCTGAACGGTCGGCGACGCTCCGACAGACCGCCGGCGATGCTGACGGACAGGCTGCATCCGGCGATGGGCAGGCTCGTCAGCAGCACCACGTTGGCGAGCTGCTGGTAACGGTCGATCAGCCTCGTGTTGCGAGCTCTGCCCTCACTGATCGTCTCCGGTGCGAAGCCCACGGACTTCGGGAAGACGCCCTCGAGGGTCGTTCGGGCTCGCTCGATCGCGGACCTGGAGGCGTCCGTGCTGACGAGCACCGTCTCGATCGGCATCTCGGCGAGCTCGTCTGCTGACACGTCGGCTGCCGGCCAAGTGATCTCGGACATCGGCGTCGACTTGTCGATCACTGCGCCCCCGAAGTCCACGACGACTGCAACGACTGCGGCGCCGGCGGTGCAACGACCGAGCGCGGGCACTGCGGCCAGCTCCGCGCACGCGACGTATTCGGGCGGCCGCCCGGAGGGACCCTTGACGGGGTTGGGATCGGAATGGATGGCGGCCACACCTTGAACGCCGGGGATCGATGTCAGTTCGTTCTGCGCGTCGGCGGGGATCATCGTCGGCGCATCTTCCCGGTCGAAGTCACGGACGATGGTGCCGCGCGAGATCGCTGTGCTGTCGGCGACGCCCGCGTTGTACGCGACGATCGTGGTGATGATGCCGATCGTGCACGTCGCGACGAACACGGCGAGGACCAGCCCGCTGACGGCGCGGAAGGCGGCCTGCGGGTTGTCGCTGAGCCGTCGCGCGGCGATGAGTCCGGCGGGTCGGCGGGCGCGTCGAGCAGTCATTCGGGAGCCGAGGTAGGTCAGCCACGGTCCGGCGACGACGAGGCCGATCATGACTGCGAACACGCCGGCCAGGTAGGCGTAGGCCTGGTCGATGGAAGCCCAGCTGCTGCGAATGTCGCTGAACGACGCGAGGTAGGTCAGCCAGGCAATGCCGGCGAGCATCAAGACCAGCCGGCGCGGTCGGGGCGGGCGGGGCGTGGTGCGACGGCTGACGCCGAGCGGCGAGATGTTCACCCGGCGGAGCGCGATCCGCGCGGCCACGGCGGCAGCAACGGGCACCCCGACCCCGACGAGCACGATGTTCGCCGGACTGAGCGTGAGGTCACTGGTGAAGAACCGCTCACCGGAGAACGGGACTCGCGAGATGAGTGGCCGAGCCACGCCGAAGAGCAGGAAGCCCAGCGCGACGCCGACGATCGTCGCGACGCACGACTCGACGGTGGAGATCGTCGAGATCTGTCGCGGCGTCGCTCCGACGAGGCGCATCGCCGCGAAGCGTTGCTCGCGTCGAGCGGCCGACAAGCGGGTCGCGCCGCCGATGAAGATCAGCACCGGGAAGAGCAACGCCGCGGCCACCACGGACAGGACGAGCGTCATCCCGTCGGAGTCCGTGCCCACCGTCGGCGCACAGCTGCCCGTGCAGGCACTGGGCGACGTCGTGCTGATCTCGGTGATCTCGTGGGCGAAGGGCTCGTTGCGAAGCGATGCCACATCTCGGCCGATCACGATGACCAGTGAGTCCGGCGCGGGAAGTGCCTCCGCGCCGATGATGCCGACCTGGACACCGGGATATCGATTCCCCAACTGCGCCGCAGGTGTGTCGCGCAGGAGCTTCGCGAGTTCCGGGGACGCGTAGAACTGGCCAGGCGCAGGCAGCGATGAAATGCCGGGGGGAACCGGTGTGTCGGGACCGGTTGCGGCGACATCGACCCGAGCGATCTCCTTGCCGGCGAAGGTGTCGCCCTGCAGTCGCCACCACAACGGATCGGCCGTCGTGCCGGCGGTCGTTCGGCCCGCAGTTCCACTCGTCGCGGCGCCTGGGTAGCCAGTCTCCAGCCAGGCGTAGCGCTCGTTCTGCGTGCCGAATGCGTTCGTGCTGGCCAGGGTCGACAGCAGCAGGGCCGATCCGATCGCCACCGCGATCGCGATGAGCGCCAGCCGGGTGATGGCCTCGCGTCCGCCTGCGACCGCCAGCCGGAGTCCGAGTCGCATCATCGCGGCGACCTGAGCAGCGAGGCGACGGTGCCGTCGCGGACGATGATCTCGCGATCTGCGTATGCCGCGATGCGCGGCTCGTGGGTGACCAGGACCACGGTGGCGCCCTGATCCCGAGCAGCGCCGATGAGGAGCTCCATCACCTGCTCGCCGGCGAGTGAGTCCAACGAACCCGTCGGCTCATCGGCGAACACGACGTCGGGTTTGGCGACGAGCCCTCTCGCCAACGCGACGCGTTGCGCCTGCCCTCCCGACAGCTCACCCGAGCGGCGCTTCTCCAACCCGCCGAGGTCGAGCCGGTCGAACCAGCCCCGCGCCTCGTTCAATGCTGCGCCCCGCCCGGTGCCGTTGAGCAGCAGTGGGAGCGCGACGTTCTCCTCGGCCGTCAGCTCCGGCACGAGCTGGCCGAACTGGAACACGAACCCGAATCGTCGCCGCCGGAGCGCACTGCGATGGGCTTCGCGCATGGTGTCGAGGCGTGCGCCGTCGAAGTGCACTTCGCCGGAATCGGGCACGAGGATGCCGGCCAGGCAGTGCAGCAACGTCGACTTGCCGGACCCGCTCGGCCCCATGATCGCCAGCAGCTCTCCGCGCTCGATCGCCACTGATGCGCCGCGCAGCGCCGGCGTGTCGCCGAACGACAGATGCAGGTCGCGCGCCTCGAGCAGCGGAGTCACGGATGGATTCACAGACACGACGGCGCTCATGCGCCGATCTCCGTCGCCAGTGCCGCAAGCCGGGACGACGTCAGATCGATCCAGCGGAGGTCGGCCTCGAGGTGGAACAGGCCGTGGTCGGCGAGCAGCGCGTCGACCAGGCTCGAGCTCCGTCGCAGCTCGGTGAGCTCGCGCATGCGGCCGAGGTGGGCTGCCCGCTGAGTGTCGAGATACTGCTCGGCCGACCGGCCCGACATCAGCGCCAGCACGACCTTCACGAACAGCAGGGTCTGGAGGTGTGGCTCCGGGGCAACGGGTTCGGCGAGCCATGCCTCCAACTCGCTGACGCCCTCGTCGGTGATGATGTACCGCTTGCGATCGGGCCCGGCGCCTGGCTCTGCATCGGATGCGACGACCTTGCCGTCACGAGCCAGCCGTCCGAGCGTCGAGTACACCTGGCCGAACGGGAGTGGCTTGCCGCGACCGAACAGGGTGTCGTAGTCACGCTTGAGGTCGTACCCATGACTGGGTTCTCGTTCGAGCAATCCGAGCAATGCAAGCGGAACGTTCATACCTCGGAGTATACATCGAGTGAATAGTCGCGTGACAACTCGTGAGGCATGGCAACCTTTCGGCTTGGTCGGAGCGTGGAAGAGGTCAGTGGACGTGAACCCGACTCAGATCCCCGTCCTGCCCGACGAGCCGGTGCCGCTTGAAGAACCCGAGATGGCCGATGCCGAGCGCCGGGATTCACGAAGCCGATCGGTCGTGCGGGACGGTTATGGCGTTCCCTCGGGTTCCGAGATCACCATCGAGCTGCAGTCCTTCGAGGCCTTCGTCGTCGCCAACAGCAAGACCCTCGTGCGTTGCGCCTACCTCATCGTCGGTGACGCGGGAGCAGCGCAGGACGTCACCCAGATCGCCCTCGCCAAAGTGGCACGACGATGGACGAACGTGACCGCCAATGGCCCCGCACTGCCCTATGTTCGTGCGGCTGTCGTCCGCACTGCGATCAGCTGGCGCCGGCGCAAGTGGCACGGCGAGACCCCACACGACATCCTCCCGAACGGTCCCGGCATCGATGCGACGAGCACCGTGGACAACCGTGACCGTCTGCGCCGCGCCCTCGCCGCTCTTCCGCGCCGGCAACGGGCCGCGGTCGTGCTCCGCCACTACCTCGACCTCGACGAGGCCGCCACCGCCGCGGCGCTCGGATGCTCCGTCGGGACCGTGAAGAGCCAGACGGCCAAGGGCCTCGCGCGACTTCGCGCCACCATCGACAACGGGGCGACTTCCCGATCGACGTACAACCTTCAACAGGCTCAGCCGAACACCCATCCCGAAACCGGAGACAACGATGATTGACAACGACATCAGCCACGAACTGCACAGCCTCGCCGCGGTCGTCCAGGAACCTTTCGACATGGCAGCGCTGCGCCGCCGGATCACGTCGCAGAACCGCCGGCACGCGGTCGCCAAGGTCGGCCTCGCCGGCTTCGGCCTCACCGCGATCGTCGGCAGCCTGTCGGTGGTCCGTGATGACCGCAACCGGCAAGCGACGAGCAGCCTGGCAACAGCAAGCACGCCGGCACCGAGAACGCCCGCGCCGAGCCCGGCCGCCCCTCAGGTGTCAGCACTTCCCGACTGCACGACGGCCCTCGACCAGTTCAGCACAGCGCAGACGACCGTCGACAGGTCCACACTGAGCGACCTCCAGGCTGCCAAACAGGCCGCTGCCAACGTCCCTTCCGAGTTCGACTTCGACTTCAAGGGCCTCGTCTCGATCCTCACGGTCGACGGGCCGCAGATCACCTTCCACGTCGATGCTCCGGAGGGAATCACCGACGGCGCCGCAACGATCGACGCCGAGACCCGCTGGGCCGACGGTGCGGGGCCGCTCGACGCGACACCCGAGTTGATCGTCGGACAGCAGATCGGGATCGCCACCCAAGTCGGGCCCGACGGAGCGGAACACGTCGCAGCGATCGACCTCTCGGCGTCGGCCACGATCGATTCGGCGCCCACATCAGGCTCGGAGCCGGGCAAGCCGAACGAGGCCGAACCCTCTGCACTCGACGGCACGAAGATCGACGTTCCTGGCGACACGCTCGCACCCGGCCCGACAGGCAAAGGACCGGGGAAGGTCACCGCAATCGACGGCACCTCGATCACCTTGTCGGTCGACCACGTTCCCGGCGAGTCGGGCCCGATCGACGTCGTCGTCGACTCCACGGTCACGAGCTTCTACGCGGGCGATGTGCGCTGCAGTCCCGACTCCCTGGCCGTCGGCGCTCAAGCCGGGGTCGCCTACCACCTCGAAGGCGGCATCGTCATCGCCGACGATGTCGTCCTCGTGCCCTGACACCGGCGGACACGCTTCGACGAACGGTCAGGGTGCTTCGAGGCGGCGGTGGGTGAAGGTCGTCAGGCAGAACAAGCCGTAGGCGACGAAGCCCGCGCCCACCGCCAACACGACGAGCACTCCCCCAGACTTGGTCACGAGCGTGCGCAACGCCCCGTCGAGACCCGTCGCCTTGTTCGCGTCGTAGGTCAACGCGGCACGGAGCAGGAAGTAGCCGATCAGTCCGATGCCGAGGCCGCGGCCGAACTCGCCGACGACGCCCAACCACTCCGTCGCGCGCCTGCGTTCGGACGACATGCCGGAGAGGTTCAGCTCGTCGTTGACGTCGCGCTTGAAGGCCTTCGCGATCCGGTAGACGCCGGCGCCGATCACGACCAGACCGGCGATGCCGATCAGCAGCCTTCCGCCCGTGTGGTGCATGATCCCGCCCGAAGTCTTCGAGACCGTCGAGTTGCCATTGGGTTGAGCCTTCGACGGTTCGCTGGCCGCAAGCGCAATTGCGGTCACTGCGAACGAGGTGTAGATCACGGCGCTGACGACGTAGCCGATGCGCTTGATCCAGCCCTTGACGTCGGTGTCGCCGGGCAATGCGGCGCTCACCAGTCGCCACGCCGCGTAGAGCAACATGCCGATCGCAAGCAAGACCAACAGCAGGGGGCCGCCGGAGCTCTGTGCGACGGCTTTCAGCGCGCCCGTCGGGCTGGCCTCCTGCCCGCCGGA
This sequence comes from Ilumatobacteraceae bacterium, assembly GCA_025463425.1. Taxonomy (GTDB): domain Bacteria; phylum Actinomycetota; class Acidimicrobiia; order Acidimicrobiales; family Ilumatobacteraceae; genus WLMZ01. The sequence continues at coordinate 18,798 of JAOBWQ010000269.1, forward strand.
GGTCGATGACGACCAGCCGGACGCCTTCGACGCGATCAGCAGCGCCAACACGCCGGCAACGACGTAGACCACGCCCTTGGCGAACCAGCCGACGCGACCGGCTTTGACGAACCCGGGATGATCTGATGCGAGCCTTCGCACCGAGTTGTGCGAATGGTGGGCGGTGATCGACATCTGCACTCCTCTCGTTCACCGATTGGTGCCCGTACTCGACGGCGGCCAAACGTCGGGTGCGGTCCCTGCCTGGCCGGTCGCCGTCGAGGATCAGACGGTCGTGTCGGCGTCGCCGCTCACGCCCTCGGCTCTCTGGGGAGCCCGAGGAGGCGCTCGCCGATCAGGTTCCGTTGGATCTGATGGGTACCCCCGGCGATCGTCGCCTGACGTGACGCGTGGAGACCATGAGCGGCCAGATCACCTTGGCGGTCGTCCGACGCCCAGGCGATGCCCGACATCCCGCTCGCGTCGATCACGACCTCCGCTGCCACTTGTTCGAGTGTGCCTGCCGCCAGCTTGACGAGCGACCCCACCGCGCTGTTCCCGCCGAGGACGGATCCTGCGCCGATGCGACCGACGAGCATCTCGAGCATCCGTTCCCGAGCCATGACGTCGACGACACGCTGGCGCGCCGCAGGATCAACGCGCTTCCCGGCGAGGCGCATCGCCCGTTCGGCTTGTCGGCGCCGTCTGCCCGAACCCGATCCGCCGACGTAGTTGGAGCGTTCTCCCGTCAACGTGCCGTTGGCGATCTGCCAGCCCCGGTTGACCTCTCCCATGACATCGGACGCGTCGAGCACCACGTCCTGCAGGAAGACCTCGTTGAAGTGATGGCCGCCGGCGATGTCGACGAGCGGACGCACCGTGACACCCGGTCGATCCATCGGCAGGATGAACATCGTGATCCCCGCCTGTGGCTTGGCTGCGTCCGGATCGGTGCATGCCAGCAGCATCCCGAACGACGCGTCCGCGGCGAGCGACGACCAGACCTTCTGACCCGAGACGACCCAGGAGTCGCCGTCCGGCACCGCTCGCGTGCGCAACGAAACGAGATCCGACCCTGCGTCCGGCTCGGAGAAGAGCTGACACCACACCTCCTGGCCGCTGATGAGTGCCGGGCCGAAACGACGCTTCTGCTCCTCGCTGGCCGCGCCCAAGATGGTCGGCAACGCCAGGCCCATGCCGATGCTGAGCGGCCTGAGCGACGGGCAATCGACGCGCGACAGCTCCTCGGCCACGATCGCGTCGTACGCACGGGGCAGACCGTGGCCGCCATAGGCGACCGGCAGACCGAGCCCGATGAAGCCGGCGGCATAGAGGTCGCGTTGCAGCGTGACGGCGCCGGAGATCATCGCCTCGTGACCGTTCGGAGCGCGCGCGATGATGTCGACGCGGTCGTCGTCGAGGTCAGGGTCGCGCAACGGATAGCGGTCGGCGAGCCACGCTCGCACACGTGCGCGAAATGCATCGACGTCGTCCATCGATCCCCTCTCTTCTCCAAACAGGGTACCTTTTCTCCTGTTCACGGCGAGAACCGGGCTGAGGATCGACCAGAATGCCATGAATAGGATACTGTTTGTCCGCGCTGGGCTCTGGCTTCCAACGACTCCTGGGGGATCATCCATGACGACCGCCGACCAATCATCGACGCCGAAGGGACTGCAGGTCGACGACAAGGTTGCCGAGGAGTTCGAGCGAGCGACCGCGTACAAGTTGACGGACGAGGACATCGAACGCGCCAGGCTGCTCATCGGTCATGACCTCGCGAGTCGTGCTCGCGGGCTGTTCTCCGTTGCCACGCCCGACGCGATGCGCAACTGGTCGCTCGGCGTCGGTGATGACAACCCGCTGTACACCGACGAGGACTACGGGCCCGGGACACGCTGGGGTTCGCAGATCGCGCACGGCACGATGGTCGGTCACGTGAAGTCACCGATGCTCGGCGACCCGATCCCGACCGAAGTCAGCCGGCAGACCAAGAGCGTCTTCCGAGGTGTCCACGTGTTCGTCTCGGGTGGCTCCTGGGAGTGGTACCGCCCCTTGTTCCCCGGCGATCGCCTGTTCTCGTTCTCGGGCGAGGAGAGCCTGCAGGTCAAGCAGTCCGAGTTCGCCAACCGGTCGGTGATCCAGATCCGGCGCGACGTGATGGTCAGCGGGCACGGCGACGTCGTCGGCATCTACCGCATGTTGCGGATCCTGACCGAGCGCGACACCGCCCGCAAGAACGGCAAGTACGCAGAGATCGAGCCTGCCTCGTACACCGACGAGGACTACGAGAAGATCGACGCGATCTACGCGCAAGAGAGGCCCCGAGGGGCGACGAAGCGCTTCTGGGACGACGTGTCCGTGGGGGACGCGCTCGACCCGATGGTCAAGGGGCCGCTCACGGTGACCGAGCAGATCGCCTTCCATGCCGGCGGCTACGGCTTCGTGCCCTACGGCCTTCGCGCCTCACGGATCGGATATCAGAACCGCAAGCGGATCGCGCCGTTCTACGTCCGCAACGAACAGGGCGTCTGGGACGTCGCCCAGCGGCTGCACTGGGACTCGGAGTGGGCCAAGGCGATCGGCAACCCGATGGCCTACGACTACGGCGTGATGCGCCAGAGTTGGTTCTACCACCACGTCTCCGACTGGGCGGGTGACGACGCGATCATCCTCTCCATGGATGACTCGATCCGCAAGTTCAACTACATGGGTGACGTCCAGTTCCTCTCCGGCGAGATCATCGACAAGCGCGTCGAGCCGACCGGTCAACACGTCGTCGACATCCAGCTGCGGATGATCAACCAGCGCGACACCGAAACTGCGTTCGGCAAGGCAACGGTCGCACTTCCGGCGAAGGCGGCCGGCCTCCCGATCTACCCCACTGTGCCCGCTGACATCCAGCACAAGGCGACTGCGATGTTCGCCCGGCACAACGAGCTCTCCTCCGCAAGCGTCCGCTGACGATGCCGACCCTCGCCCTCGGCGCGAACCTCAGCTCACGCTCTGGGGACGGGGTGCGAAAGCAGGCGAGGCTCGCCGAGGACCTCGGCTTCGATTCGGTCTGGGCCGGCGAGGCCTACGGCACCGATGCCGTGACACCGTTGACGTGGGCCGCGGCGTGCACGGAACGGTTGCGGATCGGTTCGGCGATCATGCAGATACCCGCCCGCTCCCCCGCATCGGCCGCGATGACCGCGCTGACCCTCGACCGTCTCAGCGGCGGCAGATTCCGTCTCGGCCTCGGCACCTCCGGCCCCCAGGTCGTCGAGGGATGGCACGGTCAACCGTTCCGCAAGCCGCTCGCGACCACAGCCGAGTACGTCGACATCGTTCGCCAGATCTTTGCTGCTGACGGCAAGATCGAGCTCGACGGCTCGGTCTACCAACTGCCCTACCGCGGGCCGGGAGCCACCGGGGACGGCAAGGCGCTCCGCTCGGCGTTCAAGCCCGCAACGATCCCGATCCTGCTCGCTGCGATCGGCCCCAAGAACGTCGAGCTCGCGATGCGGATCGGCGACGGGCTCCTCCCGATGCTGTGGAACCCGCACCGGGCGGGCCTGGTCTACAGCGACGTGATCGCGAAGGCCGCCAGCGGCCCCTTCGAAGTCGTCCCCACCGTGCCGATCGCCGTCGGCGACGACATCGCCGCGTGCCGCGACAAAGTCCGCCCGATGCTCACGGCCTACATCGGCGGCATGGGCTCACGAGAGCGCAACTTCTACAACCGGTTGATCCGTCGCTACGGATACGAGGAAACCGCCGACGTCGTGCAGGACCTCTACCTCGACGGCCGGCGGGACGAAGCCGCCGCAGCCGTTCCCGATGCGTTGATCGACGAGCTCGCACTCGTCGGCCCTGCCCGGCACATCGCTGAGCAGCTGACCGCCTGGCAGACGTCGGGGATCACCACCCTCATCCTCGCCGGGGCCAACAGCCACGACATGCGAACCGTCGCCGAGCTCGTGCTCTGAGCCTCTTGATGTACGAGGTGCTCGACAGCCTCGTCGGTGTCAGCGCCAGATGTCGGAGAGTCGCTGCGCGAGTGTTCGGCCTTGGTCGTAGCCGCCTCGAGCGGCCTGCGGGCGGGATGATGGATCCAGCGCGTTGGCGTCGAACACATCACCCGCGCCGGCGTCCGGAAACACGGTCTCCACGCTGCTGCCTCCTGAGCGGAGCTCGTCGACTTGTGTTGCGAGATCCATACCCCAAGCCAGCGGCATCCGCGTCCGGCCGCCGAACGGAGACATCACCAGAATCCGCTCGTATCCGGTTGCGAGGTCGGCGTTCTCACTGCGTCTGTAACCGCCGTTGATGTAGCGGTTCTCGCCGATGCGGTAGGGCGTCAACGCGGAGGTGCTGGCGGCGACTGCGTCGACCAGATCGACCCCGCTGTCGCGGTCGAACACGACCGGCTCCCCGGTGCGCGCATCGACCGCCGGGATCAGCACACGCTGTTCCGGCCAGAGGTGGCTGAGGAGCCGAGCCGCGACGACGGTTCGCCAATGCTGCTCCGCTGATCCGTTGACGGCATCCCTTTCGAGCGCTGCGGCTCCCATCCTGCGACGCATGTCCGACGAATCCTGAGACGAGGCGATGATCCGGTTCGACCATTCCAGGTAGTTCGGGCCGGACATGATCGGACGCCGCCGGTCCGCGCCGGTACCTCCAGACTGATGGTGCACCTCTGCGAGGATGGCGGCAAAGAGCTCTGCTGGGTGTGCCCCACCGGTGATCTGTGCCGCCACGGTCGATCCTGCCGACGTCCCGATGATGAGGTCGGCGTGGGTGACGTCGACTCCGGAATCGAACAGGCCGGCGACGAGGCCGAGTTCCCAGGCGTTACCCGCGGCCCCGCCTCCGGCGAGCACGAGGGCCAACCTGTGGTCGGTGGCGCGTCGTGTGTCGCTCTGTGGGTCGGGCATCGAAGAGTTGGAGTGCGGGGTCGATGAAGCTGATGTCGTGTTCATGGAACTTGCCTTTCGCGGATTGCGGTCGGGCGTTCCCATCGCGACTACCTCAGTGGCAGCTCGCAGACGGCAATGGAGAGACGCCCATTTCGGACTCTGCGTACATGGGTTTCACCTCCTGCCACTGGACAACGATCACCCACACTCTGTCACGCGGCCGATGCAGGATCGAACGCCGGCGAACGAGGGTGACCGCGCCGGGTAACGTCGGCCAGATGGTCGGTGACGAGTGGATGCTCCGGCTCACCGGCCTGACGAAGCAGTACGGCCCGGTCACGGCCTTGGACGATCTGACGCTCACCCTGCCGCGTGGACTCGTCGGTCTGGTGGGTGCGAACGGGGCCGGCAAGACGACGATGTTCCGATTGCTCTTGGGACTGTCCCAGCCGACGTTGGGCTCGATCGAGGTGTGCGGCATCGACGTCTCGGCAGATCCGATCGCAGTGCGGTCGCGACTGGGTTACATGCCCGAGCACGAATGCCTTCCCCTCGATCAGACCGCAGCCGACGTTGTCGCAACGTTCGGTGAGCTGAGTGGGCTGCCTGCCCGGGCGGCCCGTCAGCGCGCCTCCGACATCCTCGACCTCGTCGGCCTCGACGAGGCTCGATTCCGCCCGATCGGCGGGTTCTCGACGGGGATGCGTCAGCGCACGAAGTTGGCCCAGGCAATCGTCGGCGATCCGCAGCTGGTGCTGCTCGACGAGCCGACGGCGGGTCTGGATCCGCTCGGACGTGACGAGATGCTCGCGCTCGTTGCGCGCCTGGGTTCGTTCGGCATCTCGGTGATCATGGCGACACATCTGCTCGACGACGTGCAGCAAGTGTGCGAACACGTCGTGATGATCGACGCCGGACGGCTCGTCGTGTCCGGTGCGACGGAGTCGTTGCTCGAACGCACCGGCCGTGTGACCATCGACGTCGGTCCGAATGGTGATGCCATCGTGTCCGCACTCGTTGCGGCCGGCATGACCGCCGTCGTCGTGGACGGCTTGGTCGAAGTGACCGTCGACGGCGATGCCCAGCTGGACGTCGTACGCGACCTCGTGGCCGATCTCGGGCTACCGCTGTATCGACTGACGAGCCGCTTGACATCGCTCGACGAAGTGTTCCTCCGGCGTGCTGCGGAGGTGTCGTGAGCCGCGTCGGGACAGGTGCCGTCTACGACCGCGGCTACCGCCCGTACGAGGGCCGCCGCGGTCTGCGCGGCGCTGCCACGTTCGCGCTGTACAAGGCATCGATTCGCCGCGCCCTCGGTCTGCGCCGCTCCTGGCGCCAGAAGGTCGCCCCGTTCGTGCTCCTCGGAGTCGTGACGGTGCCGGCCATCGTCAACGTCGGCATCGGCTACGTCACCCGCGACCGGGTGGGGAGCGATCGGCTCCAGATCATCACCTATCGCGACTATGTGGGCGTGTCGTCGGCCCTGCTCCTCTTCGTCGCGCTCGTCGCGCCCGATGTGATCTGCCCCGATCGCCGACAACGCGTGCTCCCCCTGATGTTCGCGCGGCCGTTGACCGGCGCGGACTACGTGATCGCCAAGACGGCCGCGATCGCGTCGATCCTGTTCGCCTTCTCGTATCTGCCTCAGGTCGTTCTGTTCCTCGGCAACATGCTCGTCAGCGATGCCGCAGGCACATACTTCACCGGTCACATGGACGTCCTGTGGAAGGTGCCGGTCGCGGTCGTGCTCCTCGCCCTCTACTACGCGGTGATCGGGGTGGCTGTTGCCTCGATGACCGATCGCCGCATCGTCGCCGGCGCCGCGGTCATCGGCTTGTTCCTCGTGACCTCGATCGCGTCGGGCGTCATCGTCGGTGACTTCGAACCAGGGCACGGATCGGCTGCCGCACTGATCAACGTTCTCGCTCTGCCGCTCTATCTGCGCGATCTGGTGTTCCTCGGCCACATCGACGCGAAGTCGCCGATGTCCGGTGTTGCCAACGGTGGCCTGTTGAGCGCTGTGACGTACGCGGTCATCCTTTTCGTGGGACTGGGTGTGCTGCTGAGGCGCTATCGATGGGTCGAGCGCTGATGACGACCGACCTCCCAACCGGTTCCGTCGAGCACGACCCGGCCTTCGCCGCCGATGCCACCGTCACGATCTCCGATGTGTCCGTCTGGTTCGGCGCCAAGGTGGCCCTGTCCGAGCTCAGCTGTTCGTTCGGTCCCGGCATCACCGGATTGCTCGGTCCGAACGGTGCCGGCAAGACGACCTTGATGCGCGCGATGACCGGGCTCGTCGGGGTCAACCAAGGCACCGTTCGTGTCGAGGGGCGCGATCCGCGCCGCGAGCGCAACGTCCGTGGACGGTTGGCCCTGGTGCCCGAGGACGAGGCCGTGCCGGCCGGTCTCACCGCGCGCCAGCTCGTCCGCTACACGGCGGATCTCTTCGGCGTCGCCGATCGCGAGGCACCTGACCGAGCGTTGGCGAGCGTCGGGATGCTCTCGGTCGCCGACCGGCGGGTCAACGAGTTCAGCAAGGGGATGCGTCAGCGCACCAAGATCGCCGCATCGCTCGTCACGGATCCATCGATCCTGGTGCTGGACGAACCGCTCAACGGTGCCGACCCGGTCCAGCGCCTCGCCTTGATCGAGCTGTTCAAGTCGCTGGCCGACACGGGGCGAACCGTGATCGTCAGCTCCCACGTCCTGGGCGAGGTCGAGCGAATGGCCGAGCGGATGATCGTGCTCGTCCACGGACGACTGGCTGCTGCTGGCGGCCGCCACGCGATCCGCGACGCCATGGACGATCGCCCGCGCCACGTGCTCGTCCGGTCCACTGACGGCCGACACCTCGCGATCGCGTTGATCGGCCTCGAAGCCGTCGACGGCATCAAGTTCGACAACGCACGCGATGGTCTGGTCATCCAGACCCGGAACGCGCGCGTCCTCGCCACGGCTCTGCCGCGCGTGGCACGTGAGACCTCTGTGCGACTCCTCGAGGTGCGGGCGCTCGACGACTCGCTCGAGAGCCTGTTCCGGGAACTCGTCCGATGAGCACTGCCGCACCGTTGCCGGCAAAGGCGGGCGCGCCTTCTCGGCCGCGGTCGCGGTTCATCGCGATCGTCGCCTACACGTGGCGGTCTTGCTTCCCGAGGAAGCGCTGGGCTGCCGTCCTGCTGCCGTGCGCCGGTGCCGTGCTGTTCGGTCTCCTCGCCCGCACCGTCGACCACTTCCCGACCAGGGAGCGCGCCTTCGCCAACATCGCCGCCGAAGGCATCTTCTCGTTGATGATGCCCATCGCCGCGCTCGTCATCGGCGACTCGGTGCTCGGTGCCGAGGTGCGCGCCGGCACGTTCCACTTCACATGGCTGTCGCCTGCTCCCCGATGGCAGATCGTGATCGGACGATGGCTGGGCGGTGCGACCGTGTCGATCACCACCATCGCGCCGGCAGCAGCGCTGGCAGCAGTGGTGGCCGGCACGGCGACGTCGGCGGGGGCCGCCTTCGTCGCGGCGGCCGTGGGCAGCGTTTCGTACGTGGCGCTCTTCATCGCCATCGGGTGCATCACCCGGCGAACGGCCGTGTGGTCGTTGGCGATCGTGTTCCTCGTCGAACGTCTCCTCGGCTCGGCCCTCACCGGGATCGCCCAGCTCTCGCCGACGTGGGAGTCGCGAGCGGCGTTCGTCGGCTACCTCGACGACCCGCCGAGCCGGTTGATCCGCTCAGGCATCCCCGAGGGTGGCGGAGCGATCGTCCGCTTGCTCATCATCGCTGCCGTCGCCCTCGCGATCGCCACGTGGCGGATGTCCCACATGCGACTCTCCGGCGCATCTGACTGACCCGTTTCTCGTCCAAGTGCTGGCTTCGGCTCCGGTGCTGTGCGTAGCGTGACTCGAGTGACGCCCGTGCCTGTCTTCGACTTCGCAGCGTTCTTCGATGCGTTCGACAGCGGTCGTCGTGAGCGGGGATTGAGCTGGTACGAGTTCGCCGACGAGCTTTGGCAGCAGTCGTCGGAGCTCAACGCACACCGCAACGATCATCCCCTTTGAGGCGGGGCGGTCGCGAGACTTGGCGCGCGTGGCGCGACCTCATGTCAATATGCGCTGTTCATGCTGCGCTGGCTCTCCCGGGCGCCCGAGGAGTTCGTCATCGGCGCGGCTGTCGACCTGGGCGACACCCGGTTGCCCCGGCCCGGACCCGAAAGTCGGCTTCGCTGGGACCTGACCGAGCTCCACGCCGCGTTGAACCGGGAGCGTCAGGAGCGCGGCCTTGCTTGGGTGGACCTGGCTCGGACGCTCGGCTGCACCCCCAGCCGATTGACCAACTTGCGTGCCGCTCGCCAGGCGGACCTGGAACTCGTGATGCGCTGCACGCAGTGGCTCGAGCGGCCCGCCGCTGATTTCATTCATGCGGCTCGGTGGTGAGCAACCATCGATCTCGTTGCAACCATCTGACGACCCGGGCGTCAGCGAACTGTCGGTCACATCCGTCGGTGGGCGGCACCGAATGCGGCGCTGATCTCGGGGCGAATCCGACCGCGAGCCGAGATCTCAAAACCATTCGCCATCGCCCAGGAACGAACCTCGGCGGGAGACGGTGGCGCCGACGGCACCGCGCCCGCGACCGGGAGCTCGTCGGTGCGCCGGTCGCCGTGCATCTGATCTTGGTGGTGGGCGACGGCTGCGCCGAGGTATCGGTAGGTCCATTCCTGCGCCAGAGGACGGTTCTCGCAGAACACGATGGGTACTGTCGGAAACCTCACCTGAGCCTCCGCGAGGCCTTCGGCCACAACGGAGGGCCGGACGCGCTCGAGCTTGAACACGGAGGACCACCTGTCCTCCACGACGACCGCTGCGCGCGGGAGTGCCGCAAGGTCGGCCAGCAGGTAATGGAGCTTTCCCGACGTGAGGGTGGAGACGAGGTCGGCCAAGCTCTTGCGTTCCACTGCGGCGATGATCCGATCCTCGACGGTGACGGCGTAGTCGCCGGCCGGCAGCGATCGACGTTCGGTCGTGGCCTGCTGTTGATCGAACTTCCAGGGATAGCGCTCGTGTGAGTCGACCAGGATGTCGAGCACGCGGCCAGCGGCGCGGGCAGTCGGTGTCTGCACACCGGGGCGGGCCTGCTTGGCGGTGCGCGCGCTCTGCCAGAAGATGACCTCCCGTCCTCGGGCGGTCGTGAACACGAACTGCGAACGATGCTCGCGAGATCGATCGAGGACGAGGTCGATCGCTGCGCCCCGTCGCACGCAGGACCGCACCGGCACACGTTCCACGATCTCGAGATCGTCGGGCCAGCCGTCGGCGCGATGGCAGTACACCTTGCTGGTCCGCGGCCACGTGTCACGAACCTTCAGCGCGATCCCCTCGCCACCGAGCGGCACGCGCAGCAGATATGGCAGCGACGACGAACTGTCCGGGTTGCGAGCGATCACGAACTCCAGAACCATCATCGCTCTGTCTAGCCGACCGCTGTCGGGCGGGGTCGGGACCGTCCCTGCAGCGTGGACCGCGGCCGAGTGATCTCTCGTCAGAGGTGGCGGTCCGGAATCGGCTCGGCGAGCGCTGCCCGCCATGCGGGTGCTTCGAAGGGTTCGGCGAAGTACTGGGTCTCGTGCGCGACGCGATCGCCATTGAACTCCATGACGCTCACGGTGTACGTGGGCACGCCGTCATAGGTGATGACGCATTCGCTCACCCACAGGTCACCGCCGCCGCGGATGTTCAGCACGGTGAAGTGGCGATCAGCCGGGTGCCCACTTCGTTGCGCCTGGATCATTGATCTCCCCCGATAGCGCTCGCCGGACTGCGGGTAGTCGAGGATCCCATCGTCCGCGTAGATCACGTGTTCAACGTCGACGTCCCCCGCCTCTGACGCAGTCCAGTGCTGCAGGATGCGGGCCCGGAGCCGGCTGTCTCGATCCATCGCGTCGTCCATCGAACCCTCCCTCACCAGGACGCGAGTGTCGCGCACGTGAGGTGACGGAGCGCTCGGGGTTGAACGAACCCCGCCGTTCCATCGCCGCAAGGCGCATCTCCATCTGATCGAGGCGATGACGCAGCAGCAGCAGCAGCAGCAGCGGCACGACTTGTGCCTCGAGCCCGATCTCGCGCTCGCCGAATGCGACGAGGTCGCGGTCGGCCACGGACTGTCAGGTCGAGCGCTCACGATCGGCAGCGATGGCGATGCGTTCGAGGGTCGCCCGCCGTGCTTCCCAGAAGGCGCCGTCGCGTTCGGGTCCTTGGCTGTCGGGATCAACGCCGACTGCGCCATCGAGTCCTTCCCGCAAGATGTCGGCATGGCCGGCGTGACGCGTGGTGTCCGACAGACAATGGACCATGACGTTGAAGAGCGGCACGTCCTGCCGCCACCAAGGCACGTGGCCCACGGTGTCGAGGTCGAGAGCTTCGATCGTGTCGTCGGTGTGGTTCCACACGCGCCGGTAGAGGTCGACCACATCGGTGCGACTCTCGAGTTCCGTCGCCCAGAGGTCGGTGCCGCGTGTCGACACGTCGTCCCATCGCGGGAGGTCTTCGGGAAACGGACGATCGAAGACCTCGCCGAAGTATCGCGAGTCCCAGATCGCGTTGTGCTTCACCAGGCCCAGGAGGTTGGTGCCCGTCGCAGTCAGCGGGCGACGAACGTCGTACTCCGAGAGCCCGTCGAGCTTCCAGACGAGGGCCTCGCGCACCCACCGGAGGTGATCATGGAGGTGCGACTTCGCCGCGTCATCGATCATCGACGCAGCATCTCACTCTGAGTCCCAATCGTGGCCGCGACCGATGGGGCGCATCCGAGGACCTATCGGTAGAAGCCGGTGCGCAGGGTGATGCCGTGTTCGATCCAGACCTTCATCGCGCACAGCATCCCGGCCCAGCCTTCGCAGTTGCCGTACGAGGCGCGCTGCCCGGCGTCGGTCTCGCGCCAACCCTCCTCGGCGATGGTGACCAGCGTCCGTCCGTCATCAAGACCGTCGAAGTCGATGGTCACCGTGGTCTGATACGGGTCGTCACCGGAATCTGCTGCCTGCCATCGCAGCACCACGCGTCGGTCGAGCTCCACCTCGGTGACGTGGACGGGAAACGCGCCGGGGAAGTCAGCGAAGTCCCACATGACGGTTGCACCCGGTTCGAGCCTGCCGGTGGAACCGTTCGTCGTGAAGAAGCCGGACAACTTCTCCGGATCGACGACTGCCTCGAACACCTCGTGCAATGGACGGGCGATGCGCCCCGAGACCTTGAACGACAACGTCATGCGATTCCTCCTGTTGGTGGAGACAACATGTTATAGAGTTACAACATGTCTGGCAAGACCGAGTCGACCGGAGACGTCGCGTACGACCGGGTGTTGCGGGCTCTCGCGAACAGCACGCGTCGCTCGATTCTCGATCTGCTTCGCGACGAACCGCGCACGACGGGCGAGGTCTGCGCGCACTTCCCCGACCTCGACCGCTGCACCACGATGCAGCACCTCGGCGTTCTGCAGCGCGCGGATCTGGTCATCGTCCAGCGCAAGGGCAGAGAGCGATGGAACCATCTCAACGTGCTACCGATCAAGCACATCCACGACCGTTGGATCGGCGAATACGCCCGCTCGGCCGTCAACCTTCTCGCATCGCTGCAGGCCGACGTCGAATCCCGGCATTGATGCGCGACGAGAACGGGTGAACTGCCCCGGCCTCGGCACCGATCAGGGCTCTCGAGATGCCAGTTACATTGCTGTGATCCAAATCGGGTGATGGTGCGAGTAAGTGGTGATGAACCCAGTCGGTCGATCTCTCAGGGCGTCGGACCGAACCGGGTCGGTGGACTTGTTCGGCGCCTTCTATGAGGATCGGTATCGAGCGGCGGTCCGGCTGGCGATCGCGTTGACGGGATCGGTCGCCGTGGCCGAGGATCTCGTCCAGGACGTGATGTCCGACGCCCATCGTCATTGGGCCCGCATCGCCGAGTACGACAACCCTGCGGCGTGGCTTCGACGTGCGATCGTCAACCGATCGGTCTCCCGACACCGGCGGCTGGCGGTAGCTGCGCGAGGTCTGCTGCGTCTCGGTCATCAGACGCGACTGACCGTGGACTTGGCTGAACGCGATTGGGAACTGTGGGATCGCGTACGCGAGTTGCCGGCCCGGCAGGCGCAGCTGATCGGCCTCGTCTACGTCGAGGGCCTGACGATCGAGTCCGCAGCCGACACGCTCGGGATCAGCGTTCCGACCGCCAAATCACACATCGCTCGTGGCAAAGATCGGCTGAGGCACGAGCTCTCCGAATGGAGGACACCTTGACCGCAATCGACGAACTCCTGCACGACGCTAGCGAGCGCCTCGACCTCGCGACCGCTCGGGCATCGATCCCCGACTTCCGCTCCCGCACACCCCAGGGAGCGCGCGTCGCGGTCGCGTTGACGTGCGCCGCGACAGTTGCTGCGACCTGGGTCGTGATCGCAGCGAACCATGGTGACTCGTCCGTGGCCCCGATCACCTTCCCTCCCGGAATCATCGAGGGTCGATACGGGACGGAAGTCGTCATGTCCGAGCAGCCTGATGGCGACGACGACCCATCCACGTTCATCGTTCGCGGTGATCCCGGGGGCGGCACGGTCACAGGCAGCCGAACCCTCGGTGGCGTCGTCGAGGTGACGGCGCCTTCCGGGCAGCAAGCATCGTCACCAGCCGAGCTCTGCCTCGAAGCCGCCGATGGGAGCGGTGGTTGCGGAACGAGCGAACAACTGTCGACGCCGCAGCTCGACGTCGGCCAGCGAGGAGTAAGCGGGCAGGTGTACGTGACGGGGATGCCGACTGCAACATTCGCTGTCATCTTCGAAGCCGGCACCGACCGCCATTGGAGTCGGCCCGTGCGTGGCATCGCAACGTTTCCCTTTCCCGAGGACGCCAGTGCAACCGTCACAACGAAAGCAGTCGACGCGAACGGCACCATCCTGTGGCAAGACACCGAGCAGGACCGCACATTGACCGACACCGAGATCCAACTACGGTCCGTCACCACCACGACCGACGAGACGATCCCGTCGGGCTGGTTCGGCGACGTTCCCGCTCCAGACGGCTACGGCCTCGAGTTTCTACGAACCATGGGCCGCACAACACTCACGGGATTTCAGGGTCCGTTCGCCACCCAGGGCATTCAGGCTGTGGCCTCCAGAGGGAACAGTTCCGACTCATGGATCTGGGCAATCACGATCCGTGCCGCTGATCTCGACGCGGTCCGGACTCGGCTCGACCCGCTCACCGACGGAAGCGTCCGCACGACACTCGAACCGACGGGCGACATACGCGTCCTCGTCTGGGCCGGCAACTCGGTGAGCGACGAACTCGCACAACAGTTTTCGTCCACCATTGTCGAACGTTCACCTCTGGCCGATCGCGCCGCGGATGGTGACCGACCGTCAGCCTGGTCCGGCGGTCACACCCCTGCTCGAGCACTCGACAGCAGCCCATTCACTGCGCTCGTCACCGACACCGTCGCTCACGTCGACGGACACGCCGTCATCGCCTACGCCGACGACATCGGAGTCATCCAATTCAGCGTCGCCGATTCCAACGGCGGCGTCGCCAACCTCGACGACCCGCAACAGCCCGCCCAGCTCCCCGCTGTCGGTAGCACCCTGTTCGCCGGCCTCTGGCCGGTGCCCGAAGACATCACCGTCGTAACACTCACCCTCAGCGACGGCAGCACGATCACCCCAACAATCATCGACCCGGGCCTACTCGCCGTCGGCAGACTCCTCTACATCGGCCAAGGCTCAGGCGGGCGCACCATCATTGACATCAGAACGACGGGCTGACACGCAGTCCCGACCTACCTCGGAGGTCCTTCTTGTGCGCGCCAATCGCTGATGCGCGCCGAGCGACACCGCAGCTATTCGATGGCGACGGGGTGGTCACCGTGCCAACGGATTGCGCCCGGCGATGGCCACAGTGGACCGATGATCACGTGCGAAGGGTCAGAGGCGATGGACTGGAGCCAACGCCACGCATCGTCGGGAGCGAAGTGCTGGGAGAGGCACGGCCCGGTGGCAAGGTGCAGCGGCGTCACGGCGAGGTGTCCGACGAACGTGGCGACGCCGACATGGAACGCGCAGTGACCGATGTTGTGCATGCCGGTCCATTCGGCGGTCACGCCAGGTGCCATCTCGTCACCGTCGCCGAACGTGTCGACCAGGTCGGCATCGATCAGGGTCTGGATCGCCGTGCCGAGCTGACCTTCTGGCGGAGCTTGCGTGAACGAGTCCAGCGCACTGTCGCTGATGAGCAGGTGAGCGTTGGGGAAGAACCGGCGCCAACCGCCCTCGTCACGCACTGCACTCAGGCCGATCGACTCGATGTGCGAGAGCAGCACGGTGTCGACCGACTCGATGGGAATGCCGGCCGCAGCGAATGCTGCCGCGTACGCCGCCTGATGCGCACCCGTGGTGGAGGGGTCGTGAAGGATCTCATCGATGTTGCCGCTCGGATCGACGGCGATGTGGCGCCCCGCTGTGCTGATCACCCACACGCAGCTCGCCGCTCGGACCCGACCATCGTCGGCCCAGGTGGGCGAACCCCACGGCACGGCACGGACCTCATCGGGCGTGAGGCCCACCGCGGCCGGATCGATCGCGGCGTCGACGTAGAGCACACGCGTGAGGACGACGTCGCCGAGCTGCAGCACTGTTGTCATGCACCTCACCTCAACACACATTCGATGTCGACGCCAGCGAAGACGCGACGTGTTGCGGCGGGCATCGCTGTGTCGATTGCGGACCGAGCCGCCGGCGACGTCCGCCTCAGTGTTGGGCGGCCAGCAGCAGCGCGGCGAGCGGCTCGAGTGCGTCGATCAGCTCATCGAGATCGTGGCGTTCGAGGCTTTCGTAGGGCTTCGATGCGAGTCGGTCGGTGAGCGATTCGACCCGCTGCTTGACGGCCCGTCCCTGTTCACTCAGCCAACCGTCATCCCCGATCAGACCTCGATCGCGCATCCCGTCGATCACCGCACCGAGCTGGGCTGCTGGAAGATGGTGGATGCGTCCGAACTTCTCTGCCGGCATGTTCATGTCCAGGGCCAACAGCACATGCGCTTCGAGGCCGCCGACGCCCTCGATCACGAGCGCCGAGATGTGCCCGTCGGCGCGGTGCTCGCGCAGCAGTGAGGCCGCATGGAAGAGGCGACCAACGACGTCGTCCGGGATCGGAACAGCACGCAGCGCGGCGTACATGGGACGGCCCTCGACCGGTGCGCTGGTCGCTGCCTTGATCAACAGTTCGGCGGCGCGGGCAAACGCGGCCGTGTCGACGTGATCGCCGAGGATCCGGCGCAGCGCCTTCGCGCAACCCAACTGACGAGCGGCGATCGCCAGTTCGGGCGTGGTGGTGCGCCACACCTTCGGGATGTGCCGAGCCACTTCGCCGGGAGCGAAGTTGTAGAACAGCGCGTCGACCAGCTCCGCCGGAACGAGACCCAGCGGGGCCGCACGTCCGGCGAAGTAGACGTCCCAGTAGTTGCTGAACCCGAGGGCGAACATCGTCTCGTTCGGTTCATCGGCTGAGTACGGGATGACGCCGATCGGCTCGACGAGCTCGAACATCCGACGCGCGATCGTCGAAGGGGTTGGGTCGATCGATGTGGATTGCTTGTCCAGGTTGGTCACGTCATCGCCTCCGGTTCCGAGAGATACGCAAGATGGGACGCCGCCGGAACGCCGAACTCATCGACGGTCAAGCCGTACCGCGCCGACCCGGCGGAAGGGTGCCGCCCGCCAGTGATCGGCGCAGGATTGGCGCGCTCTGTTCATACAGGGCGTCGAGGCTTGTCTCGATGCTCTCGGACAGTGTTGTTGCGGTCTGCAGAGCGTTGAGCGTGGCCCGGCGCGCCAGTTCCTTGATGAAGGCCGCAGCGACACCGTCCGTCCGCTCGACGATCCGGTCCAGGACCGCCGCATCGATCTCCTCGGGAAGGTAGAGCGAGAACAACCGACGGCGAGCGTCTGCGCCAGGAAGCGCGATCTCGATCGCCTGGTCGATCCGCCCGGGTCGGGCCGTCAGCGCCGGCTCGAGCATGTCGACACGATTCGTGGTCAGGATGAACAGCACATCTGCATCGGCGTTCAATCCGTCCATCTCGTTCAGCAGCTGGAACAGCAGAGCGTTGTGGTCGCCACCCGGCAGAGTTCGATCCATCCCGATCAGGTCGACGTCTTCGATCACGATGGTCGCCGGCTGGAGCGTGCGAGCGATCGTTCCGGCCTGACCGACCGCTCCGACCGAGGCCCCGCTGAGGATCACCGTCGTGCGGTTGCTCATTCGATGGAGCAGGTACGACAACGTGTGGGTCTTGCCGGTGCCCGGCGGCCCGTAGAGGAGAAGCCCTCGCTTGACGTGTTGGCCGGCGGCGACCAACTCCTCGCGATGCTCGCTGATCCCGATCGCGTGCTGCTCGATTGCCTGGAGGTCCGCGGAAGGGATGATCACGTGGTCTCGCTCGACGGCCTCGACACTGCTGAACGTCATGCCGAACTCGCCGTGCTGCCCGAACGCGAACGTCATCACCTTGCCGCGCATGACGTTGTGGACGTCCATCAACTCTCTCAACCGAGCGACCAGCCATTCGACGTCGGCTTCCGTCGAGCCGACCACCTCCACGACGATCTCGGGCCGATGGC
>JAOBWQ010000273.1 GCA_025463425.1 Ilumatobacteraceae bacterium
CGAGGGCGAGCTCGATCGCTCGCGCGGGAGAGTCTTCGCCCTGGTGTCCGGTGCGGTGCAGACCAGCTGCCTTCGCGGCGCGGTATGCGGGCGCGAAGACGCACGGATCGACACCATGCTCGGTCGAGTCCATGCCGATGCCGATCACCCGCTCGATGCCGTGCGCGTCTCGGCGGCGCAGATCGAGGAGCATCTCCAACTGCTCGTCCGCCACGGAGGGGCCGAAGTCGCGGTCGATGTCGTAGATCATGCGCGTCACGGAACCCGTCTCGCGCTCGCCCGCCGACAGCCCGTCGTCGATGCCGGCGACGATGTCGGCCAGCGACATGCCGTTGCGGAGGTGTCGCGCCGGCGTGAAGAACACCTCGCGGTAGATGACACCGTTCGACGCGGCCTGGAGAACGCTCTCGTAGGCGAGCATCGCCCAGTCCTCACGCGTCTGCAGGACCGATTGCACGAACCAGAACACGTCGAGGAAGCCGGTCAGGTTGGTGTACCGGTACATCTCCTCGAGCGGTGCGGGTTGGGTGACACCGTTCTTGCGCGCGAGCTCGCACAGCGTGTCGGCCAACATCGTGCCCTCGAGGTGGACGTGCAACTCGACCTTGGGCAGACGGGTCAAGGTGTCGCGGAGCGATGTGGGCACGACTCGTACTGTGAGCCCGCGATGTTTCGCCGCCGTGAACGCACGAGCACGGAATGATGAGCACAGTGTCCGCTGGTGGCGGCCTCTGTGCGTCGACGGGATCAGCCGCCGATGCTGGCGCCGACCTGCTCGGCGTAGTCGATGCCACAGCTCTGGTCCAGGCCGAGGACCTGCATGAACCGACCGAACGCGATGTACTTGCCGATCACCAGGGTGAGCTCGACGATCTCGGCCGGGCTGAACGCCGCGGTCAGCCGAGCGAAGAACGCGTCGTCGATGTTCGCCGAGTCGCGACTGAACCGCTCGGTGTACTCGATCGCGACCTTCTCCGCCGACGTGAACCCCGTTGCGGTGGCGTAGTGCTCGACCTGGTCGAGCAGCTCATCGGTGACCCCGGCCGCGAGCGCGGCTGGAGTGCGCCACGACAGGCAGACCGTGCAGGCGTTGATCTGGGCCACGCGCATCCGCACCAGCTCGTGCAGGCGGGGATCCAGCGTGCTGGCCGCGACCGCAGCGTCGTAGCCGCCGACCGCCATGGCCAGCTCGGGTCGAGCGATCGACAGCGCGTTGATCACGTCGAGGTTGCCGTTGTCGGGGAGCGCGATGCGTGCCATGCGTTGATGGTAGGTCGTCTCCGTCGACGTGTCGGCAGCGGACGGCGTGCAACACTCTCGCCCATGGGCAGCAGCGACGACAGTGGTGTGAGCCGGCGCGACCTGTTGCGTTGGTCGGCGCTCGGCGCCGGCGCCGCACCGGTCGCCGCGTTCATCGCGTCGTGCGCGAGCGATCCGGGTCGAGAGTTGACCGCGCCGACCAGCACCTCGCCGACCATCTCCCCGACGACCAGCACGACCGCAACCGCCCCGACCGTGGCCCCGCCGATCGCTCCCCCGATCGTGGCAGCGCCCGACTCGACAGCGCCCGCCGTCACGGGGACCACCGTCGCCGTCGATCCGGACCGACCGTGGTGGATGCAGGGCAACTATGCGCCGGTCTTCGACGAGATCGACTCGACCGCGCTGGTCGTGACCGGCTCGATCCCGCCGGAGCTGACCGGCATGTACGTGCGCAACGGGTCGAACCCCTCGGTCGGCGACTCGCCGCACTGGTTCTTCGGCGATGGGATGTTGCATGGGGTGCGGCTCGAACGGGGTCGGGCCGTCGAGTACCGCAACCGCTATGTGCAGACGACGATGTACCAGGCCGGCGCGGGGTTCGGCCAGGGGCCGCCGGGCGGCGCGTCGAACCAGTCGAACGTGTCGTGCATCTGGCATGCCGATCGCCTGCTGACGAGCGGCGAGGTCGGCCTTCCGTACCGGATCGATCCAGCGACTCTGGCCACGATCGGGCCGTACGACTTCGCCGGCCGGCTGACCACCGCGTTCACCGCGCATCCGAAGATCGATCCCGCCACCGGGCGGCTGCACTCGTTCGGTTACGGCTTCACTCCGCCATACCTGACGTACCACATCACCGAATCGGACGGAACGCTGGTCCACAGCGAGGTGGTCGACGTGCCCCGGAGCACGATGATGCACGACTTCGCGATCACCGCCACCGATGCGGTCTTCTGGGACCTGCCCGTCACCTTCGACCTCGACGCAGCGATCGCCTACATCGCCCACCCCGGCTCTGCCGCGTTCCCGTACCGCTGGTCGCCCGAGGACGGCTCCCGCGTCGGCATCATGCCGCTCGAAGGTGGTGCGTCGGCGATCCAGTGGTTCGACCTCGACCCCTGCTACGTCTTCCATGGCGTCAACGCCTTCCGCCGCGGCGACGAGGTGGTCGCAGATGTCTGCCGGTTGTCCTCGATGTTCGCACCGGGGCAGTTCCTCGGTGGCGAGGCCTCCCATCGCCGCTGGACCTTCAACACCGCGACCGGTGCGACGCAGGACGACGTGCTCGCCGTCGACAACCCCGGCGATCTGCCCAGCCGCGATCCGCGCCGGCTCGGGCGCGAGCACCGCTACAGCTACCTCGTCGGCACGCGTGAGAACCCGGCAACTGTGGAGTTCGGTGGGCTGATCAAGCACGACTACCGCGACAACAGTCGCACCGAGTGGGATCCCGGCCCGTCACGGCACGCCGGCGAGTGGCTGTTCGTGCCCGCCGGCAGCGATCTCGACGACGACGCCGGCTACCTGCTCGGCATGGTGCACGACGAGGCGACGGGAGTCAGTGACCTCGTGGTCATCGACGCCAGCGACGTCACTGCCGGGCCCGTCGCCAGCATCGCGCTTCCCCGCCGCGTCCCGTACGGGTTCCACGCCGCCTGGGTTCCGGCCTGATCCGGCAATACTGGCTGGATGAACGGCCCACTCTGGTTCACCTCGTCGGACGGTCTGCAGATCGCGTACGACGATTGGGGCAGCGACACCTCGCGGCCACCCGTCCTGCTCCACCACGGGTTCGCCGCCAACGCGAACCACAACTGGGTGCTGCCCGGCGTCGTCGCTGCCTTGACCGATTCCGGCCGGCGTGTCGTCGCGCTCGACGCCCGCGGACATGGCCGCTCCGACCATCCTCACGACCCGGACTTCTACGGTGAGGCGAAGATGGCCGGCGATGTCGCGACGTTGGCGGACGCGCTCGGCGTCGACGAGTTCGATCTGGTCGGGTACTCGATGGGCGCGATCGTCGCGCTGGTCGTGGGATCGACCGAGCCACGCGTCAGGCGACTCGTGATCGGCGGTGTCGGCGCAGGGGTCGTCGAGCGCGGCGGCGTCGACACCCGAGCCCTCGCCCCCGACCTGCTCCAGGCCGCGCTCCGCGCCGATGACCCGGCGACGATCACGGATCCGACCGCCGCGTCCTTCCGGCGCTTCGCCGACCACACCGGAGCGGATCGGTTCGCACTTGCCGCGCAGGCCGCCCGCGTCCATCGCTCCCCGATCGAGCTGGACCGGATCACCGCGCCGACGCTGGTCCTCGCCGGGCGCGACGATCCACTCGCGGTTCGGCCGCACGTGCTCGCCGAGGCGATCCCGGGCGCGCAGCTGACCGTCATCGACGGCGACCACCTCGGTGCTGTCGGCGTGCCAGCGTTCGCCCCCGCGATCGTCACCTTCGTCAACGGATGATGGCCGCGCCACGCACCGCCCTCGTGCTCGGCGGCAACAGCGACATCGCCCTGGCCACGCTGCGCCGGCTGGCAGCCGACGGGCTCGATCGCGTCGTGCTCGCGGCGCGAGACGTCGACGCGCTGGAACGACGGCTCGAGACCGACCCACTCCCGATCGCCGAGGTGACGATGGTGGCGTGGGACACGCTGGATCCGACCGGCCACGGTCCGTTGATCGAGACGGCTGCGGAGGCGCTCGGCGGGATCGACCTCGTCCTGTGCGCCGTGGGCAGCCTCGGCCACGGTGCCGGCATCACCGCGACCAGCGCATCAGCCGCGTCGTTGTTCGAATCCAACTTCAGCGGACCCGCGACCGCGCTGACGGACATTGCTCAGTACCTGGTGGAACGCGGGTTCGGCTGCATCGTCGTGCTGTCGTCGGTCGCCGCGCTCCGCCCACGCCGGTCCAACTACCTCTACGGCTCGGCGAAGGCCGGGCTCGACGCGTTCGCACTCGGCCTCGCCGACGCGGTCGCGGGCAGCGGTGTGCAGGTGCACGTGATCCGCCCCGGCTTCGTCACCAGCAAGATGACCACCGGACTTCGCCCGGCGCCGTTCGCGACCACCCCTGAGGCAGTGGCCGCATCGATCGCCGACGCGGTCACGAGCGCGAAGAGCCGGATCGTTCACGTGCCCCGCGCGCTCGGCCCCCTGTTCGCCGTGCTGCGCGTCACGCCACGCCCGATCTGGCGGCGGATCGCCGGAGACCGCTGAGACACCTCGGCGACGGATCTCGCAAGAATTCCGGAAGAAGTCCTTGAGCCCGTGGACTCGTGTGCCGATGGACAGTCATGGGTGCAGCCTCTCCGTTCGATCTGTTGATGATCACGATCGCGATCGCAGCCGCGTACGGCGCGTTCGCCTGGCGGTTCCTCCTGGTCCCGGCGCAGCGCCGTCGTGATGCGGCGCCCCAGCAGCAGCAGCAGCAGCCGACGTTCGTGCGGCTCGCGCCCGCGCCGCGCCTGCGGCTCGTGGTCGACAACACCGCGTCGCGCTGACCCCCGCGCCGGTCAATCCGGCGTGCCGCAGCTCCCTGCCATGCTGGCGATCGAGGTCGTCCGCCGCGCCTCGCGCAGGAAGTGCTCGTCGAGGCCGTTGGTGCAGTAGCCGAAGCTGAGCCCGGT
>JAOBWQ010000278.1 GCA_025463425.1 Ilumatobacteraceae bacterium
GATGGACTTCGATCGTCTCACCGGTGTCGATGAACTTGTAGACGTACGTTGGCATGTTCTGGTCTCTCCGGCGGCGCAAGCACTCGACGTTTGCGAGCGCCAACGATAGCGGCTTTGTAGGCTGGCGAGCCATGCGAGTCCATACGGCCGTCATCCCCGCCGCGGGCCTCGGTACCCGGTTCCTGCCCGCCACCAAGGCCGTGCCCAAGGAGCTCCTCCCGATCATCGACGTGCCGGCGCTGCAGTTGGTCATCGACGAAGCCGTGGGCGCCGGCATCGACCACATCGTCATCGTCAACAGTCGCAGCAAGCCCTCGATCGAGGCCTACTTCGCCGAATCGCGGCCCGTGATCGACAAGCTGATCTCGAGCGGCCGGGGCGACATGGCGGAACGA
Organism: Ilumatobacteraceae bacterium; assembly: GCA_025463425.1. Taxonomy (GTDB): domain Bacteria; phylum Actinomycetota; class Acidimicrobiia; order Acidimicrobiales; family Ilumatobacteraceae; genus WLMZ01. The sequence continues at coordinate 396 of JAOBWQ010000278.1, forward strand.
CTGCAGGCGATCGGTCGCGATGTGCAGATCAGCTTCGCCTACCAGGACGACCCGCGGGGCCTCGGTCACGCGGTCGGTTGCGCTCGCGAAACGGTTGGCGACGAGCCGTTCGCCGTGCTGCTGCCCGACGAGCTGATGGGCACGAGCGAGCTCCTCAGCGCCATGTGCGATGTCTGCGTGTCGACCGGCGGCAGCGTGGTCGGGCTCAAGCGCATCCCTCGCGACGACGTCAGTGCGTACGGCGTGATCACTCCCGCCGGCGAGGTCGACGCCGACGGGGTGGTCGCGATCGCCGACCTGGTCGAGAAGCCCGCGGTGGCCGACGCCCCGAGCGACCTGATCGTCATCGGCCGATACGTGCTGACGCCGGATGTGTTCGAGGCGATCGCGGACCTCCGTCCCGGTGCCGGCGGCGAGCTGCAGCTCACCGATGCGCTGCGCGTGCAGGCTGCCTCGAGGCCGTTCCATGGCGTGCTGCGCGACGTGCGCCGGTTCGACACCGGGAACCCGGTCGGCTGGCTCGCCGCCGTCGTCGAGATCGGGCTGGAGCACCCGACCTACGGCCCGGGCATCCGTGCCGAGCTCGAGCGGCTGCTCCGCCGTGACTGACCAGCGTCTGTCGCGGTCACGGTGGGCGCCGCCCTGGGCGACGCGCACCGCTGTCAGCCGACGCGGCGGAACAGCGTCGGGTAGTCGCGGACGAGCCCGTGCTCGTCGACGTCGAACTCCTGCGCCCAGCCGGTGGAGAGCTGCTCGAACCTCCAGTGATGCTCGCCCATCCGCGTGTAGCGCTGGTGATCGGGGCGGACGTCGAGCGTTTCGACGTCGACGTGGGCAACCGTGATGTCGGCCGAGTCGCCCACGTGCAGCGGGAGGCGGCGGATCGGCAGGGTGTTGGTGAAGGGAGTGCACGCGAGGTCGAGGTCGACGCAGCCGTCGAGGTCGGGTCGATGCGAGCCGTTCATCTCACCCCAACGACCGTGACCGTCGGTGCCGAGCCACAGGTCGGGGTCGTCCATGTCGCGGAACAACAGGAACTGGCGCACCTGCCACGTCGGCGAGATCCGCAGGATGTAGTGGATCTGTTCGCGCCCGACCACGCCCGACGCAGTCCACGCCTCGTTCTCCCAGGTGATCGTCAGCTCCTCGGTGGGCGCGCCGTCGCCCGACACGTCGACGTCGGGGTCCACGTCCCACGGGGCCCAGCGCGCGACGTGGCCATCGGAAGAGAACGACGGGTAGGTGGCGACCATGTGTCGAGTCTCGCAGGCGATCCGCAAGATCGCAGCCGGTACCGTGCACCCATGGACCGGTTGCGCGTGACGATCGTCGAAGCCCGCGAGCTCGTGTTGGCCGAGTGCCCGCGGCTCCCGCCCGTCACGGTCGAGCTCGCCGACTCGGTCGGTCGGGTGCTGGCCGCCGACATCGTCGCCCCTGAAGACGTGCCACCATTCGCGAACAGCGCGCTCGACGGCTACGCGGTGCGTGCTGCCGACGTGGCCGTCGTTCCGGTCGAGCTGCCGGTGGTCGCGGAGATCGCTGCGGGTGCTGCCGCAGATCGCGCCCTCGCCCCGGGCGAGGCGATCCGGATCATGACGGGCGCACCGATGCCGCCCGGGGCCGATGCGGTCGTGCTCGTCGAGCGCACCGAGCGGCTCGACCGCGGCGCACGAGTGCGGATCCATGAGACCGTCCGCTCCGGGCAGGCGGTGCGCAGGCCCGGCGACGACATCGTGGTCGGCAGCACCGTCTTCGCCGCCGGCACCGTCGTGCGGCCCGCCATCGCCGGCGTACTGGCCAGCGTCAACGCGCGCTCGTTCCCGGCGATCCCCGCAGCACGCGTTGCCGTGCTCTCCACGGGCGACGAGCTGATCGACGACGGAAGTCCACTCGGACCCGGCCAGATCCGCGAGAGCAACAAGACGATGCTGCTCGCGCTCGTCGCCGAGGCCGGGGCGACGGCCGTCGACTTCGGCGTGATCCGCGACGACGAAGCGGCGCTCGAGGTCGCGCTGCGCGAAGCCACCGACACCTGCGACATCGTCATCACCAGCGGTGGCGTCAGCATGGGCGACTACGACGTGGTCAAGGCCGTGTTGTCACGCATCGCCGAGATGACCTGGCTGGAGATCGCGATCAAGCCGGCCAAGCCATTCGCGTTCGGACGCCTGCGGCGTGCTGACGGCCGTCCGGTGCCGATCCTCGGGTTGCCCGGCAACCCGGTGTCCTCCCTGGTCAGCTTCGAGCTCCTCGCCCGTCCCGCGCTGCGTCAGATGATGGGCCACACCGAGTTGCTCCGGCCGACCATCACCGCCGTGGCCGACGCCGCATTGCGCCGTTCCACCGATGGCAAGGTGCACTACCAGCGCCTGCACGGCGAGTTCGGCGCCGACGGCCGCTACCACGTCAGTGCGGGCGGTCCGCAGGGCAGCCATCAGCTCGCGGCCTCAGCCGTCGCCAACGCGTTGGCCGAGCTGCCCGACGGCGACGGCGTGCCCGCCGGCGCCGACGTGCTCGTCTACCTGCTCTCCTCGTGAGCGGCGTAGCCTGACCAGATGGATCTCGTCGACCCGTTCGGGCGCACCATTCGAGACCTTCGCATCTCGGTGACTGACCGGTGCAACTTCCGTTGCACCTACTGCATGCCCGAGGAAGGCATGAAGTGGCTGCCGCGCGCCGACGTCCTCACGTTCGAGGAGATGGAGCGGCTGGCGCGGATCTTCGTCGAACGGTTCGAGGTCGACGGCCTCCGCCTGACGGGCGGCGAGCCGACGGTGCGCGCCCACCTGCCGGTCCTCGTGCGCAAGCTCGCCCAGCTGCGGGTTCCCGCCACATCGGCATCGCCCTTCGCCGGCAAGAAGCCGGATCTGTCGATCACCACCAACGGCTCGTCGTTCCGCCTCCTCGCCCACGAGCTGCGCGACGCCGGGTTGGACCGCGTCAACATCAGCCTCGACACCCTGCAGCGCGAGAAGTTCCACCGGATGACTCGTCGCGACGAACTGGAGCGCGTGCTCGACGGCATCGAGGCCGCCAAGGAAGCCGGCTTCTCGCCGGTCAAGATCAACGCCGTCATCGAGCGCGGCACCAACGACGACGAGATCGTCGATCTCGCCAGGTTCGGCCGTGAGCACGATGTCGAGGTCCGGTTCATCGAGTTCATGCCGCTGGACGCCTCCGGGCACTGGATCAACGACAGCGTCGTCACCCAGGACGA
>JAOBWQ010000328.1 GCA_025463425.1 Ilumatobacteraceae bacterium
TGTGACATCACACAGTGGGCCGGGAAGGATTCGAACCTACGAAGGCTGAGCCGGCAGATTTACAGTCTGCTCCCTTTGGCCGCTTGGGTACCGACCCCACTCTGCTGGATTGCTGCTCGCGAACGAGCGTCCGCAGCGTAGCGTCCGCGGCCGCCGCACCCACCCCTGACCGGTGATCGCTACCCTGTTCCCATGCCAAGTTTCGACATCGTCTCCGAGGTTGACCATCAGGAGCTGCGCAACGCGATCGATCAGGCCCAGCGCGAGATCGCCAACCGGTTCGACTTCAAGAACACCGACTCCTCGATCGAGCAGAACGACTTCGTCATCACCCTGCGCACGGTCAGCGAGGACCGCCTCGCCGCGCTGCGCGTGGTGATCGAGGAGAAGCTCGTCAAGCGCGGCATCTCGCTCAAGGGCGTCGATTACGGCAAGGTCGAAGAGGCCACCCAGAACACGGTCCGTCAGGTCGTCACGATCAAGGTCGGCATCTCCAGCGACAAGGCTCGCGAGATCAACCGGGCGATCAAGGAGAAGGGTCCGAAGGGCGTCAGCAGCCAGACCCAGGGCGAGACGGTGCGCGTCACCGGCAAGAAGCGCGACGAGCTCCAGGCCGTGATGACGCTGCTGCGCGGCCTCGACCTCGAGATCCCACTGCAGTTCAACAACCAGCGCGACTGACTCACGGCGGTACGCCGTCAGCCGCCGATCTGCCGGGGCAGACCGAACGTCTCGAACACGACCGGATCCTGGAACACCGTGTTGCGGATCACCCGACCGGCGCGGCACGTGAGCACCTGCAGCGTGTGCACGTGATACGAGCCGTCACCTGCGCCGACGTACGCGCAGAAAGCCGGCTCGCCGTTGGCCCGCACGCGCACCGTCCGGATGTCGGTGCCGCGCAGCCTGTAGAACCGGCGCATGAAGATGCCGTAGTCCTCGGGGCCGACGATGCAGTTGAGAAGCGGCGGCATCTCCATCAGCACGTCGGCCGCGACCAGGCGGGTCAGCGACGCGACGTCGGCGCGCTCGAAGGCCTCGACGTAGCGGTCGATCAGCTCGCTGTCGATCGCCCGTGTCGCCGCCTCGAAGCCGTCCTCGCAGGGCACCGTGGCCGCCAGCGTCGCCCGAGCACGCTGGAGCGCGCTGTTGACGGCGCCGATCGATGCGTCGAGGATCGCGGCGATCTCCGCGGCCGAGAGCCCGACGACCTCGCGCAGGATGAGCGCAGCGCGTTGGCGGGGTGGCAGGAGCTGCATCGCGGCGACGAGCGCGATGCGCAGGCTGCCCCGACCGCCGACGATGGCGCTGGGATCAGCACCCATCGCGTCGAGTGCCGCGTCGGGGAACGGCTCCAACCAGGCGACCTCGAAGGCGGGTCGGAACGGGCCCTCCGGATCGTCGGGAGGCTGTCCCAGTCCCGACGGCAGCGGTCGCCGGGATCGGCTGGACAACGCGGTCAGGCACACGTTGGAGGCGATCCGGTAGAGCCACGTCCGCAGTGATGCGCGCTCGTCGTCGAAGCGCTCGCGCGCCAACCAGGCGCGCACCATCGTGTCCTGCAACAGATCCTCGGCGTCGTGGAAGGAGCCGAGCATCCGGTAGCAGTGCGCCAGCAGCTCACCGCGAAACGGGTCGGTGCGCGCGGTCCACTCGTCGTCGGTCACGTTGGTCATCACGGTGCGTTCCTCACGGGACTACATACTCACCCAGCGCCGAGAACTCATCGATCTGCGCGCCAGCCGATGAGTTCGCGACCTGAGCTCGGTAGGTATCGGTGCGTCCGCAACGGCGGAGGCATCGACACCAGGAGCCATCATGCAAACCACTTCCGTCCGAACATCCGGCACCGACACCCAGTCGCAGGCGACTGCGGCAGTTGACGTCGCCACCGACATCGTCCAACGCCTCACGGACTCGTGGGCGGCCAACGACGCAGACGGGTTCGCGGACCTCTACACCCCGACGGCGACGGTCGTGCTGGCCGGAGGTGTGAACATCGTCGGTCGCGAGGCCATCCACGCCTTCATGACCGCCGGGTATGCGGGACCGATGCGTGGATCCTCGACGGCCAACGTCTTCGAGGGCGCGCGCACCATCGCGGACGGTGTGGTCGTCGTGCACACCGTCAGCAAGATCCTGCTTGCCGGTGAGATCGAGGTCCCCGTGGAGCGTCACCGTCGGGCCACCTGGGTCGTCGTCGAATCCGGCGGCACGTGGCTGATCGAGGCGTACACCAACACCCCGCTGGTCTGAGCACATCGACCGGGCTCAGCCGAAGACGAGCTTGAACCCCTCGTGGGTCGCCGTGAAACCGTGGCGCACGTAGAACCGGTGCGCATCGGTGCGGGCCTTGTTGCTGGTGAGCTGCACGCGATGGCAGCCCAGCGTGCGGGCCCGATCGACGGCTGCGGCGAGGAGCACCGACCCGACCCCGCGACCGCGCAGGGTCGGGTCGACGTGCATCGACTCGATCTCGGCGCACAGCCCGCCGCCGTGCGAGATGTGCCGAAAGACGATCAGCTGGCAGACGCCCACCACGCGCCGTTCACTCTCGATCACGAGCACCGCAGATCCGTCCGTGGCAGCGATCTCGACCAACGCTGCTGCGGTGCCGCGCAGACCATCGAGGTCGGGCTCGGTCGGTGCGACCGCGCCCATTGCGATGAGCTCGATGATCCGGCGCGCGTCGGCGGCGGCGGCTTCACGGACGATGAGATCGGACCGACCCATCGTGACAGTCTGTCAGCCGCCTCTGCAGAACGCGGCGACGTTGCTCAGCGACGTCACCTGGACCGGCTCGGTGGACAGGACGTCGAGGTTGCCGATGGCCCCGTTGCGCGTCGCTGCCACCACGCACGCCGGGCTGACCGTTGCGCCCGGCTGGGCGAGCTCGGACACTCGCTTGAGCACGGCGCGCTCGGTGGCCGAGCGTTGGAAGAACACGTGCATGTCGACGATCGAACCGCTGGGCGCCGCCTGCTCGCCCTCCGTCGGCTCGCACATCGACAACAGCACGGACGCCGTGCCATCCGTCGCCGGTTGAACGGTGGCCGCGCTGGAGGCCGGACGCGTCGCCACCCAATCGTGCAGCACGTGCGCGAGCATCGCTTCCGTCTCCACCGTGGCCGTGAAGATCGTCGACCGGATGCAGGCCTGCCCGTTCACCATCGACGTGCTGGAATCGTCGCCGGTCCACAACAGTGCCGCACTCCGCGCTGCGTCGAGGCCGAGCGTGGGCACCATCGCGTCGTACCAGAACTCCATGCCGAGCACCTCGCCGCTGGGAGGCGCGCCGGGCGCGGGCGCGGCTGCCGAAGGTGCAGTGCTCTGCGCCGGGTCGAAGAAGACGGCGTCGTTCGATGGTGGGACGAGGCCCTGGAGCAGGCCCGTCGACGAGGCTGCACCGGTCCGCGCGTCGGCGACATCGGTGGCACCGACGATGCCGGAGAGGTACCACGGGATGTCGCCCTGGTCGACGCCGGCCGCATCGAGCCGAGCCTGGAGGTCCGTGGCCTCTCCCGCGACGAGCGTCGGATCGGTGCCCCGCTTGGCCGCGACCACCTCGGCCGCGACACCGTCGATCATCGCCCAGAACCCCATCCGCTGCGAAGGGCTGAGCGTGTTCATCGTGCGGGTGAAGTGCACGTGCTGGTCCACGATCGCGACGGTCAGCGCACGCAGCAGCCCGGTCTGGAACGTCGATGTCACTCCGTCGAGGCGGTAGATCGAAGCGGTTCGACCGTCGTAGAACGCGGTCGTCGACGGCGCGAGCACGTGACCGACCGCTGCCGCCGACGGCGCACCGGTGAGCAAACCGACCGCACGGAAGTTGAGCAGGTCGAGTGCCTCGTTGGTCGGGTCCAGGCGGGACAGCGCGTTGACGCCGAGCTCGACCTCGTACTCCGGTACGGGAAGCGTCACGACGGGCACGGTCTGTGCGAAGTGGCCGTTCACTGCGTGCTCGACGAAGGCCGCGCTCGATCGCACGTCCTCCGCCCACACGACGTTCTTGCGGATGAACTTGTACCAGCCGGCATAACCGGCTCCGCCGAGCAGTCCGACGACGAGGACGAACCGGAACAACGTGCGGAACGGATGTCTGTGACGGTGGAGCTGCTTGTGCTGGGCTGGTGCCACGACTCGGGACGCGTTGCGCTTGGCCGCCTTGGACCGAGACGCGACCGCGACCGCGACCACGTCGTCACCGACCGGTACGACGCGCGCCGGCGCCGCTCGAGTGCGCGGTGCAAGAACGGGCATCGACGGCACGATCGGCGCGAGATCGTCCGGAAGCACGGGCGCAGCGGCTGCGGGCAGCACAGGAGCGACGACGACCGGAGCCACGATCACCGGCTCCTCGGCGACCGGCTCGACGACTGCCGTCTCGACGGCAGCCGGCTCCACGACTTCTGGCTCGACGACTGCCGGCTCCACGACGACCGGCTCCACGTCCACCTGCGCGTCGACGACCGGCGCATCCGCAGCGAACGCGTCAGGCGCAGCGGGGGCCTCCGGGATGACCTCGACCGGCGTGGTGTCGGCCACCGAGGGCGCGACGCGCTGGAACGTGACGGGCGGCGGCGCGATCTCGAGCAGCGTCGAACCGACCGAGAGCGTCTCCAGCACCGAGTTCCAGACGAGCTCGTGCACGCCGCTGCGGTCGGCCTCCACACGCGGCACCGGCGCCTGGTTGGCGAGGCGCAACCGCATCCGCTCACGCAGGTCGTCGGTGGGCAGCATCGACGGGTCCGGGCGCCGGAACTGGTCCGCGCCCGTGCCGTCTGCGCTGTCGCGATCCGAATTCACCCAGTGATATCGGCGCTCGCCGAGCGGGGTTGAGCGATATCCCGGCCGTCACTCAGTCCGGCGACGGCTCCTCGGCGGCACGGCGTTGCAGCTCGTTGACCACGCTGGCATCGGCGAGGGTGGTGGTGTCACCGAGGTTGCGACCCTCGGCGACATCGCGGAGCAGACGCCGCATGATCTTGCCACTGCGGGTCTTGGGCAGCTCCGGCGTGAAGTAGATCGCCTTCGGCTTGGCGATCGCTCCGATCTCGTGGGCCACGTGATCGCGCAGCACCTTCTCATCGACCTCGAGCCCGCCGCGCAGCGTCACGTAGGCGATGATCGCCTGGCCCGTGGTCGGGTCGTTGGCGCCGACCACCGCCGCTTCGGCCACGCTCGGATGCGACACGAGCGCCGACTCGACCTCGGTGGTGGAGATCCGGTGGCCGCTGACGTTCATCACGTCGTCCACCCGGCCGAGCAGCCACAGGTAGCCGTCGTCGTCGAGCTTGGCACCATCGCCGGCGAAGTACCTGCCGGGGAACCGGCTCCAGTACGTCTCGCGGTAGCGCTCCTGATCGCCCCAGATGCCGCGCAACATGCCCGGCCACGGCTGGGTGAGGGTCAGGTAGCCGCCACCGGCCTTCACCTCCGCTCCGTTCTCGTCGACGAGCTCGGCGCCGATACCGGGCAGGGGGAAGGTCGCCGAGCCGGGCTTGGTGGTGGTGGCTCCGGGCAGCGGACTGATCATGATCCCGCCTGTCTCGGTCTGCCACCACGTGTCGACGATCGGGCAGGTGCCACCGCCGATGT
>JAOBWQ010000314.1 GCA_025463425.1 Ilumatobacteraceae bacterium
CGGCGAGCAGTCGTGCAGCACGGAGCGGGAGCTCATCGTCGAAGGGCTCCAGCGAGGACATCGCATCGATCGCGTCGACGGCTCTGTCGATCTGTCCCGCGGCCTCGGCCCGGTCGGCGACGAGCCCGAAGAGACGAATGGCCCGACGCTCCAGCCGCTCGCGCGGCGCTGTCGTCCAGTCCTCGGAACGGTCGCCGGGAAGGAGGCTGCCGGCGTACAGCGCGAGCGCGTCCTCTGCGAGTTGGAGCTGGTTGGCCTCGCCGGCCGACAGGGCGAGATCAGCGCGACGCTCGAAGGTCTGGGCATCGACCACGACGCCGGGCACGAGCGCGACGAAGTCGTCGTTGCGGTCGATCACGGGGGCGACCGCACGCACGCGGGCCAGCACGTTGCGCAGCCGGCGGCGGCCGACATCGGGTGGCGACTCCGGCCAGAGGCGCTCGACCAGTTCATCGATCGGCACCGGGCGCCCGGCGACGGCGACCATCTTCACCAACTGGGCCGGCCGACCTGCTTGGACGACGACGTCGTCGCCGTCGTGGGTGATTCGGAACCCGCCGAGCAGACCGATCTCCAACGTCGGCGAACCGGAGCCGTTGACGAGACGCAGCAGCGGTGGCCAGATCTCCGCCTCGTGCAACATCGCGAACTCGGGGTGGCCGAGGGTGTCGAGCAGATCGACGACCGCCGCCGCCATGGTCCTCGCGCCGTCCACGTCACCACCGCGCAGCCGAGCGTGGGCGACGAGCAGCGTCACTCGCCATTCGTTGGCCCGGTTGAGGTACGCGTTCTCGGCGCTCGGGGCGAGCAACCCCTCGGCCGCATCGGGCTCACCGAAGCGAGCCGCAAGCACGCCGGCAGCGACCTCGGGGATCTCCGGCCAACCCTGCTCGGCCGCATGAGCAGTCGCCCGGCGCAGGTAGTCGTCGGCGACGTCGACGGCTCCGACCATCCCAGCGATCTCGGCTGCCTCGGCAAGGAACTGGCTGCCCGTCGGATGATCCATCCAGTCTCCCGGATGCCGCTCGGCCTCAGCCAGCCATCGCAGTGTCCCCCTCACATCACGCGTGCGCGCCACCACACGTGCCTGCTCCCAGGCCGCGTAGGCGAGGATCCGCTCATCGCCGTAGGCGCGCCCGATCGTCCGCGCGTCTGCGAGAGCAGCCATCGCTTCGTCGTCGCGCCCGAGCAGCGTCAAGATGTCTGCCAGGAACGTCAGCTGCACCGCCCGGCGTCGACTCCTCTGCCCGAGCAGCTGCACGCCCTCCGACATCCGCTGCACCGCCTGCTCGAACTCACCGCGGACGAAGAACACGAAGAAGCCGAGCGTGCACAGCGCATCCGCGCGCCAGAGCGTGTGGTTCAGCATCCGGGCCGTGCCGGCGGCCTCGGCCAGGACGTGCGACGCCTCGACGAGCGAGCGCGGATCGCCTCGCCATGCCAGCGCCTGACCCAGCGCGCGCAGGCATCGCGCCCGCGTCACCAGTTCGTCCGGAGCCGTCGATGCCATCAACGCCCTTGCACGCTCGACGGCCTGGTCGCCCATCGAGTCGCGAGACAGGTCGCACACGTGCTCTGCTTCGAGCTGGCGGGCCAGTCGATCATCGCCGATCTCCGGCACGATCGCGGCGAGTCGCCGCAGCAGGCGCGTTCGCAGCTCGATCCGCACTCGGCTCTCCGCGGCTCGGGCGAGCTGCAAGAGGCAACGCGGGTTGGCCACGACGGCAGCGGTCGGCGCCGCATCCAGCATCACGGCGAGCTCGTCGACCTCGAGCGTGTCCAGTGCGGCGTACTCGACGTCGGCGATCAGCCGGGTCATGTCGACGAACAGCCCCGCGTCGACGAGGAGGTCGATGGCCGTCGTCGTCTCGCCGCCCGCGAAGATGACACCGGCTGCGATCGCGCAGTCTTCGGACGACATCCGTCCAAGGGTCGAGAGGAACTCGCGGACGGGATCGGCGAGCCGCCACCAGTTGCCGGTCGAACGGATCGGCAACCCGACCGCGAGGACGGTCGCGATCAGATCGGGAAATCCGAGCGCGTCACCGATCCGATCGGAGATGACCGGTAGGTGGCCGAGTGCCGCCGTCAGCCGCGAGTCGATTGCTGGGCCTCGATCGAGCAGGCCGGTGACGAGCGACTCGAGTCGGAGTGGCGTGGTGAACGAGATCTGCCCGCGTTCCATCGCCGTGACCGTCAACCCGACGGCAGACGGCCAGCCGCCGCAGCGATGGTTGACACTGTGGGCGAGGTCGTCATCGACGATGTCCTGGGCCATCATCAGCTCAGCGGTCTCGGCGGCCGTGAACGCGAGGTCCTGCGGACCGAGTCGCAGCTCACCGGGCAGGTGTTCGCCGACGGATCGGCCACAGACGACGAGCAGCACTGCCGGGTGCAATCGCTCGACGAGGGCCCGCAGCGCCAACAGGGCCTCGGCGATGAGGACGTGCGCGTCCTCGAGGATCACCGCACCTCCCGTCGGGACGTCACGCACCAGCGCACCGACGATCTCGTCCAGTTGGCGGAGCGGGTCGCTCTCGGCAGCGCCGGCCTCGGCGACGAGATCGAGCCCCGCCGCGCGCGCACCATCGCGCAGGCGCGATGCGAGTC
>JAOBWQ010000335.1 GCA_025463425.1 Ilumatobacteraceae bacterium
GCGAGTCGGCAGACTCGTGTGATGGAACCGATTCGTGGCACGGGCGTCTGGGCAGCATCACTCCGATATGGCGACGCAGCGTCCGCCGCCGATGCCGCGGCCGAGCTCGAGCGGCTCGGCTACTCGGCCGCGTGGATCCCCGATGTCGGCGGCGACGTGTTCGGATCCGTCGAGAACCTGATGGCCGCCACCACGACCCTGACGGTGGCGACCGGCATCCTCAACCTCTGGATGCACACGCCGGAGGAGACGGCCAGCGAGCACGCCCGCCTCACCACAGCGCATGGCGACCGTTTCCTGATGGGCATCGGCGTCAGCCACGCCCGCCTGATCGACAGCACCGAGCCGGGCAAGTACGCCAAGCCCGTGGCACGCACTCGAGAGTTCCTCGACGGCATCGATGCCACGCCCGTTCCGGTGCCGGTGGATTCGCGACTCCTCGCCGCGCTGGGACCGAAGATGCTCGAGCTCGCCGGCGAGCGCACAGCAGGCTCCCATCCGTACCTCGTCACGCCCGAGCACACCGCGACAGCACGCGCCGCCCTCGGGCCCAGCAAGATCGTCGCCGCTGAGCAGGCCGTGGTGCTGGAGTTGGATCCGTCGACGGCCCGCGAGATCGCCCGCCTCCACCTCTCGACCTACCTGATGCTGCCGAACTACACCAACAACTGGAAGCGGATCGGGTTCACCGACGACGACATCGCGGACGGCGGCAGCGATCGCCTCGTCGATGCGTTCGTGGTGTGGGGAGACGAAGCCTCGATCCTCGAACGGGTCCAGGCCCACCGCGACGCCGGAGCGGATCACGTGTGCGTGCAGGTGTGCACGATGGAGCGGATGGCGCACCCGATCGAGCAGTGGCGGGCGCTGGCTCCGGCGCTCCTCGCCTGACGAGGGCGATCACCCGTCCCGACGGTCAGTCGGCCAGCCGGTTGGCCAGGTGGAAGTACGACCGCCCGTAGTCGAGCATCTGGCCTTCTGACGCCGGTTGCTCACCGCTGGCGATCCCGACGATCCGAGCGGCGATCAACGGGTGGTGCTCACTCACGTAGTGCTGGAAGTTCGACGTCGTCGCAGCGGTTCCGGCGACCACGATCTGCTCGGATCCACCGACCGCGCTGGCGACGAGGCCCATGAACTGATCGAGCCGTCGCGCGAACGTCGAGTTGAGCGGACGTGATGGCGGCGCGTTCGCCGCGTCGGCGATCGACATCCTGGTCACGCGACCGTTCTCGGCGGAGACCTCGGCGACGGCAGCCTGGTCGTGGCCGATCCACACCACTGCGTGTCGGTAGTCGGCCACGGCACACCTCCTGACTTCGTCGCCCAAGTTGACCGGAACTCCGAGTTCCGAATGTGCCGTTTCGCCCCTGTGGTGATTGCAGTTCCGAGACTCTTTCGGTCATCCAACCGTCATCGAGCACTGGCTGAGCTGGTGTTCGATCACACGCCGATGGGCGCCAGGCCGTCGACGAATGCGGTGATGTGGGCCGCGATGACCGGCGCGAGCGCGCCCTCGTGCATCGCATGCTCGCCGCCTTCGATCAACTGGAACCGGCAGTGCGGCATCTTGCGGGCCAGGTACTCGCCGGACGTCGTGTACTCGGGCCGATCCGCCGAACCGGCCATTGCAAGGGTGGGCACGGTCAGCTCCGCCAGGCGTTCCATGACCACCGAGTCGAACTGCAGGTTGAGGTTGGCCACCTGCTCGGGCACGCCGAACCGATGCGCGTTGCGGCGCGACCGCTCGTTCCATCCCTCGCGCTTGTCGGCGTCGCGGAAGCCCGGGCCGGTGTTGAGCACGACAAGACCGCGCGCCACACCGCGTCGCGTGGCGGCGTGGGCGAGAGCGAGGTAGCCGCCGAGCGAATGGCCGACGAGCACCGCTGGCGAAGGCGCGAGCATCGCCAGCACATCGTCCAGGTCGGCGAGTGCGGCGTCGCGGGTGTACTCGTCGGGGTCGTCCGGAACCGGCGAGCGGCCGTGGCCGAGGAGGTCGACCACGACGACGTGGTGGCCCGCCGCCAGCAGCGGCGCGCAGTCGTTCCACGTCGCCGAGGACGAACCCATGCCGTGGATGAAGACGATGGGGTCGCCGGTGCCGGATTGGTCGATGTGCAATCTCACCCGCCCATCCTCGCACCGCCCGCCATCCGGCCATCCACCGACCGAGCCGCCGCCCGGCCGAGGTCGCCGGCGAACAACGACGGACAGGGGAGGTGTTCTCGTTTCGCCAGGCGTCAGGTCCTCCTGACCGAGGAGCAGGAGATCCTGACGCTTCGGAGAAGTCGAACGCCCCCGGGGGACAGTCCCTGCGCAGGAGGACGGGCGCGACCAAGTTGTGACTGTGTGACGGATCGATCCGGACGGGACCTTGCGAACATCGCAGAAGTGGCGCCCGGGAGGTGATCTCGTTCCGCCTGACGTCCGTCACCACCCGATCGGATCATCATCTTGGTTTCGGCGCACAGCCTCGGCGATTCCGCGGTAGGCGCGCTCTTGGACGTGCTTGGCGAGGTGCGGGTCAGGTCGCAGCGCCAAGCGGATGTTGCGGAAGCGTTCGTGGACGGACTGGCGCGAACGTCCCAGCAACCGCGCAATCGTTGCCCAGTTCCAGCCCTCCCGTCGCGCGAGCGCCACGACTCGCTGTTCGATCCACGGCAGCTCGTCGTCGACGAGACGGTGCAGGGCGATGAGCGCCGTGCGCGGGTCGTCGGACAGCACGTCGTCGAGCAGCTGATCGAGTTGGGCGCGGACGTTCATGTGTCCACGGTACGAAAGGGGTGTTGCGGTGGGGACCGGACCGCGCCGATGCAGGTCATGGTGCATTCGCGCGCCGCCGGGTCAAGTTCGGGGCCGATCAGGCCGATCTTGAGATGTGCGGCGGACACGGGTCATCCTTTCCATGCTCGTGGGGCTGTTCGTGCCCGTCGGCGTGTTCGGCCAGGCGTCTGCGGCAGCGCCATCCGCTGCGGCTCCGGCGCCCGTCGATGTCACGATCGGTGGGCAGGCCACGGGCAGCACCTACACGGTCAGGGCCGGCGACGGGTTCACCGGCATCGCCCGCCAGATGCACGTGACGATCCCGGCCCTGCTCGCGGCCAACCACCTGCAGATCACTGCGGTGATCCACCCGGGCCAGACCCTCGTCGTGCCCGCCGGCGGCATCGTGCCCACCCAGAACCCGCCGGTCCAGAACGCGCCGGCCCAGAACGCGCCGACTCAGACGGCTCCGGCCCAGACGCCTCCGGCGGCAGCCTCGGGCACCTACACCGTGGTGGCCGGCGACTATCTCACCTCGATCGCGCGCAAATCCGGCGTGACGCTTCCGGCTCTGCTGACGGCGAACAAGTTGATCGTGACCAGTCTGATCCTTCCCGGACGGGTGCTGACGTTGCCGCCGGCCACGCTGACGATCCCGCCGACCACCACCACGGCGCCATCGACAGCGGCCACCACCCCTGACACCACGGGTCCGAGCGCACCGGCATCGCCCGACACCGCGCCCACCCCGACCGCCGCCCCCACGAGCACCGCGGCAACGCCGGCCACAACGCCCCCGTCGGACAAGTTGGCTCCGGTGATCGCCTACCTGCAGGCCCAGGTCGGCAAGGGCTACGCGTTCAACACGACGGGTCCGGACACGTTCGACTGCTCCGGTCTGGTCACCGCCGCGTACTCACAGATCAGCATCAACCTGCCCCATCAGAGTGGGTTGCAGTCGCTGAAGGGCACGCCGGTCGACTGGACCAAGCAGCCATTGCTGCCCGGCGATCTGATCTTCCAGTTCTCCTCGGCGACACCCGGCGTGATCGGCCACGTCGGCGTCGTGATCGACAGCACCCACTGGATCCAGGCATCGCGCCCGGGCGTGCCGGTGTTCATCGGTGCGCTCCCAGCGACCTCCAAGATCGTCGCGGTGCGCCGCATCGTCTCGCCGTAGCTTCCGGCGCGACAAACCGTCAAACCGTCAAACCGTCACCCGTCGAGATCGCCGTCGGAATCCGGATCGGGGAGTGGATCGACCCAGATCGGGGGCGCGCCCGAGCCGACGCGGACATCGCCCGCCGGCGCGGCGAGCGGCAGATCGGGAAGGGTGTCGGGGTCGTCGATGAGCTGACGGTACCGAGGACGAGGGTGCGGCGAATCGGGGAAACCCCTACGTTGCACCCCTCGCGGGCTCAGGGTGTGTCGGTGGAGGCGAGCAAGTTGGCCAGCTCGGCGCGGTTTCCGACCCCGAGCTTGCGGTAGATCCGGGTCATGTTGGCCTCCACCGTCTTGATGCTGATGAACATCGTGTCGGCGATCTGCCGCGTGGTCCGGCCTTCGGCGGCCAGCTGGGCGACACGGGCTTCGGTCTCGGTGAGGTCCAATGACGTCACGGCACGCACCCCGAGCCTCCCGAGCTCGATCCGCACCCGCTCGACCAGGCTTCGTGCGCCCATCTGCTCGAACAGTTCGAGCGCCGGGCTCAGCGCGGCGCGGGCTTCGGCACGGAGCTTGAACCGGCGCAGCACCACCCCGAGCGTCAGCATGGCCCGCGCCCGGTCGTAGACGAGCGCGGTGCCGTCGAGGACCGCAACCGCAGCTCGCGCCTCGGCGACAGCGGTGTCGATCTCGCCCCGATGTGCGGCCACGAGCGCCCGACCACGATGCAACGCAGCCAACGCCGACGGACGCTGCATGCGGTTGACGAACGGCTCCATCCGCTCGATCTCGATGACCGCGCGGTCGATGTCGCCGACCGCGACCAGCGCCTCGAAGAAGTCGGCCTGGAACCTGAAGTAGCCGGGGTCGTTGAGGCCCATGAGCGCAGCGATGTCGCTGTACCGGCCGAGGTACTCGACGGCCTCAGCAGCCTTGCCGACGCTCATCGCCAAGAAACCGAGCAGTCCGGCGCCCATTCGCTCGGTCCACAACGAGCCCGTCGATCGGCCCTCGTCGTACAGGGCCTGCGCCAGCGGACGGGCCTCGTCGATCTCACCGCGGAACGCGCCGACGAACGCGAGGTTGAAGTTCGCGGTCTGGACCTGACTGTCCTGTTCGGCGGCTCGGGCCAGATCGAGCTGGCGCCGCGCCGAGCGTTCCGCGTCGTCCCAGCGGCCCATCCAGACGTCGAGTTGGGGCAGGTGGCCGAGCACATAGGGCAGCGAGCCCTCGTCGGCGTCGTCGACGAGGGACTCCAGCATGGCTCGGGCCTCGTCGAGCTCGTCGGCGTACTTCAGCAGCGCGGCGAGCGCACCGGCTGCCGAATCCGCCGCCGAGACCGAGGAGCCGGCCTCGAGCGCGATCGCGCGTTCGAACATCGGTCGATCGAGGCCTCGACCGGCCATGAAGTTGGCTGCGGCCGAGGCGTTCAGCGCCGCAGCGAGGGCGAGGTCGTCGCGAGTTCCCGTCTCCTCCATCAGCCGCAGCGCAGTCGCGGCGTGGTCCGCAGCCGCGCCGAAGTCCGTGTAGAGCACACGTGAGAGCACGGTGTGGGCCTCGATCAACACCGCTGGATCGTCGGTCATGCCGAGCGCGCTCGTTGCGAGGCTGGCGGCGTTCTCGGCGTTGTCGGTGTGCGAGTACTCGATGATCGCCAGCGCCAGCAGCGCTCTGGCGACGAGGTTGGCCGATGGCGCCCCGTTGCGCGCCACCTCCAGGTGCTCCAGCGCCTCACGCGTCCGGCCGGCGCGGAACAGGACCTCGCCGCCGCGGATCAAGCGCTCGTAGCGGTCCGGGTCGTCGTCGGGCGTGATCGACAACGCCAACACGGCGAGGTCGGCCGCCTCGTTGATCGCGCCGCGGTCGGTGAGATCGACCATCGCCGCGGCCAACTCTGTGGCCACCATGGCGTCGCGGTGATCGGTTCCGAAGGCGAGGTGGATGCACCGTTGCAGGCCGGTCGTGACCTCGGCCAACCGTCGGTGCAGCCGCAGCCGCTGGGTGCCCGGGATCGCATCGTGGGCGGCAGAAGCCAACAGCGGGTGGCTGAACACGATCTCGCGTCCGACGAGCTCGACGATCCCCGCTCGCTCGGCGGGCAGCAGGTCGTCGAGCGCGCCGAGTGCGGTCAGCGCCTCGACCGTCGGGGCGGCGAGCAGCGCGGACAAGGCGAGCGCCTCGATCGATGCGTCGGGCAGCTCGCGGAGGCGATCGGCGACGATCTGGCGCAGCGACGCAGGAACCGGCAGCGGCAGGATCGGCCCGGCCTGTCCGGCGAAGTTGCGGACGAGCTCGATGACGAACAGAGGGTTGCCGCGCGATGCGGTGACGATCCGATCCAGCGCGGCGCCCGAGATCGGCACGGTTGCGACCTCGGCCGCCAGGTGGCGGCTCGCCGATGTCGTCAGCGGGGCGACGTGGACCTGCTCGTCGGCCGCGAGCACAGGATTGCCGTCCGGGCGCCGGGCGATCAGCAACATCGTGTTGCGCTCGGGAAGCCGGCGCAGCACGAACGACAAGACGTCGGCCGAGGCAGCGTCCAGCCATTGCATGTCGTCGATCGCGATCAGCGTCGGCCCTTCGCCGGCGAGCGCCCTCAGGGTGGCGGCCACCGCAGCGCCGAGGGTGCGCGCGGAGATCTGTGCGCCCTCGGCGAGCGTTCGCCCGAGCGCGATGTCGAACGCGCGTCGCTCGGGTGGCGTGAGCATCGGCGGCGCGGTGATCCCAGCGAGGAGGTCGCCGAGACCGGAGTAGGCGAGGGCAGCTTCGGCCCGGTTCGGGCGGGCGAGCAGCACGCGGAACCCCCGAGTCCCGGCGGCCGCGACCGTGAGGTCGAACAGGGTCGACTTGCCGATGCCCGGCTCGCCGATCAGCTCCAGGCGCGACGTGACCAAGGGTGCTCGATCGAGGGCTTCGATGCACGCCCGCCGTTCCGCGTCCCGCCCGGTCAGCCTGTTCTGCACGATCCTCCAGTGTTCCACAACCCCCGTCGGAGGCGTCGGACAAACCCGACCTGCTCAGCGCTGCTGGAACTGCCGGCCCAACCAGTCCTCGAGATCGCGCTGCCACTGGGCGACGGCGGGGGCGACGCCTGCGAAGAGCATGTGGCCGTGGGGCAGACCCGGGTAGACGTGCAGTTCCGTGGGTACGCCCGCTTGGTTGAGGCGGGTCGCGTAGGCGATGTCCTCGTCGCGGAAGCCGTCGGCGGTGCCGACGGCCACGAATGCCGGAGGCAGCCCGCTGAGGTCCGTCGCTCGTGCCGGGGCAGCGTAGTGAGGCACGTCATCGGTGCCGAAGATGTTGCCGAGGTAGCTCTGCCAGCCGAACGTGTTCGACTCCCGCGACCAGATCGCAAGGCCGTCCTGCTGGCTCGACATCGTGCTCTGCCGATCATCGACCATCGGGCACTCGAGCAGCTGGAACGCCACCGAGACCTCGCCGCGATCGCGCGCCAGCAGTGCCAAGGCTGCGGCGAGGCCGCCCCCGGCGCTGACGCCGCCGATGCCGATCCGGGTCGGGTCGATGCCCAGCGACGCTGCGTTGGCGAACACGTAGGTGAGGCCGGCGTAGCAGTCGTCGAGCGGGCCGGGATACGGAGTCTCCGGGGCGAGGCGGTACTCGACGGACACGCCGACGCAGGGGTACTTGGTGCAGAACTGGTCGAAGCGCGAGTCGTCCATCGAGGAGCTGCCGAGGACGTAGCCGCCGCCGTGCATCGAGTACAGGCAGGGGAGCGCTCCGGTGACGCCCTTCGGGCGGTGGACGCGGATCACGACGTGTGGATCCTCGGACACGACGATGTCGGTCCGCTCGACATCGTCGGACAACGGCGGGGGCGTGCCGAGCCCGCCTGCGCGCAGCGCCGCCAAGGTCTCTGCGCCGATCGTCGGGAAGGCGATCGCCCCCAGCGTCGTCGCGATGCCGGGGTGCAGCAGGTCGGCAGTGTTCATCGAGCCCCCAAGAGGTGTCTGGCAGAGATGCGCTCGACCGATCATTCCCGGTCGGCGGAGCAGCCGACGAGTCGTCGGTCCCGGGCCGCTTCGATGGATGGGCCTGCTCCGGACTAGAGCTGCAGGCATGACCGAATCCGTGATCCTCGTCGATGAACCAGCCGAAGGCGTGCGCCGCATCACCCTCAACCGCCCGGAGAAGCGCAACGCCCTCAACCACGCGCTCCGCGGGCAGTTGCTGGCGGCGCTGGAGGAAGGCGACATGGATGACGCGGTGCACGTCATGATCGTGCGTGGCGCAGGCACGTGCTTCTCCGCCGGATACGACCTCGGCGGCGGCAACGAGGGCCAGGAGCTGCCGTTCTACACCGCAGCGGGGGTTGGTCAATGGCCGCGCCACGTGACGAGTGGGTGGATGGGCATCTGGGACATGGCCAAGCCGGTCATCGCCCAGGTCCACGGGTACTGCCTGGCAGGTGGCAGCGAGCTGGCGACAGGGTGCGACCTCGTCTACGTCGCCGAGGACGCGCGCATCGGCTACCCAGCGGTGCGCTTCGGCGTCGCCGACATGCACTTCCACCCGTGCACGCTCGGCATGCGCACGGCGATGGAGATGATGCTGACCGGCGACTCGATCACGGGCGTGGAGGCGGCCGAGGGCGGTTGGGCGAACAAGGCGTTCCCCGCTGATCAGCTCGACGATCGCGTCGTCGATGTCGCCGTCCGCATCGCGATGATCCCATCACAGCTCGTGCAGTTGAACAAGCGGGTCGTGCATCGCCAGATGGAGGTCATGGGCATCCGCACCGGGATCCGGATCGGCACCGAGTTGTGTGCGCTCGGGACCCTGCAGCCGGCGATGGACGACTTCATCGCCGCGGTGCAGCGCGACGGCCTCACCGGGGCGCTGCAGCAGCGCGACAGCGCGTTCGGTGACTATCGGACCACCGGCGACAGCTGACTGCCCGCCGTCTGCGAAGCTTGGTCGATGCGGCGGATGACGTGGATGGCAGCGGCAGCTCTGGTCGTGGCGGCGGTCTCGGCGGTGCCGTTGCCGAATGTGGGCGTCCCTGCGTCGGCCGTCGGCGCCGGTGCCGTTACGCCGGTGCAGACGGCGGTCGGCCGATCGGCCACCGCCGTGCTCGCCAACCTGACGATGGTGTCGGGCACGGGCAACGGCTACATCACCGCTGATCGATGCTCGAGCCTGCAGCCCGGCGCGCAGAGCCGGTCGAACGGCAACTTCGCGCCGAAGTCGACGGTCGCCAACCTGTCCGTGGTACCCGTCGACGCCGACGGCCGGTTCTGCATCGCCAACTCCGCCGCGGTCGATCTGCTCGCGGACGTCCAGGGCTACATCGCTCCCGCCGCGGCAGGCGGGTTGCTCTATCAGCCGGGCACCGGCGAGCGGGTGCTCGACACGCGCGTCGGGCCATCCACTCCGGCCGCCGGAGCGATCGTCCGCGTGGCTGCGCATGCGCCGGTGGGAGCAGCTGCAGTGCTGGCCAACATCACCATGGTCGGCGCGAGCGGCAGCGGCTACGTCACTGCCGACGCGTGCGCTGCCCTGCAGCCCGGCGGCCAGACGCGCTCCAACGGCAACTTCTCCGGCCCAGCGGCAGTCTCGGATCTCGGTGTCGTTCCGGTCGATGCCGACGGCTCGTTCTGCATCTACGTGCAACGCGCCGTCGATCTCGTCGTGGATGTCCAGGGATCGTTCGTGACAACGTCGCCGACGGGGCTCGCCTTCGATGCACTCGTGCTCCCGCGGCCGCTCGACACGCGTGTCGCCCCTTCCGCCACCCTCGCCCCGGGGACCGTGACCCGAGTGGTCACGGGTGCGCCGGCCGGCACGGCCGCGGTGCTGGCCAACATCACGATGGTCGACGGCGCAGAACCCGGCTACGTCACGGCAGACAGGTGCTCGACCCTTCAGCCCGGCGCGCAGACCCGGTCGAACGGCAACTTCGTGCGGGATCTGGCGGTGTCGAACCTCAGCGTCGTGCCGGTCGACGCGGACGGCGCGTTCTGCATCTACAACCAGCACGCGGTCGACCTCACCGTCGATGTGCAGGGTGCGTTCAGCCCGACGGGGACGCAGCACTTCTTCCCCGTCACGTCGGTACGCGTGCTCGACACGCGTCCGCCCGCGCCGTCCGTACCGACGACCTCATGCGCCTCCGTCGTCCACATCGGCGACTCGACCTCGGTGGGGATGATCTCGCCCACGTACATCACCGATCCTTCGCTGCGGATCGATGGGCAGTACCGGCGGGTCGGCGTTGCTGATCCGATCATGGAGATCTCGGGCGCGCGTTCGATCGTCGAAACGCTGCCCGGGCAGATCAATGCCTACGACACGGCCCTGGCGCTGAAGCGCGCCGGGTACCACGGGTGTTGGGTGTTCGCGCTGGGCACCACCGACACGGCCAACATCGCCGCCGGCTCCGGACCCGGACGCGCCGTACGGATCGACAAGATGATGGACCTCGTCGCCGGCGATCCGGTGATGTGGGTCAACCTCCGTTCACTCGTCGCCGACGGGCCCTGGTCCGCTGCCAACGCGCAGCTGTGGGACAACGCGCTGGTCCAGGAGGCTCCCAAGTACGCCAACATGCACATCTACGACTGGGCCTCAGCGGTGCACACCTCGTGGTTCGCCGGCGATCGCCTCCACTTCACGGTCGAGGGCTACACCTACCGCGCGGCGCTCATCGCCGACGCCTTGGCGGCGACGTTCCCGGGCTGATCGGCTGACCGTCACCGCGAGTCACGGAGGAGATCCCGAACCAGGTCGTCGGCGTCGGCGTCGACACCCCGCGCGGTGAACCAGGTGCAGATGTTGACGCAGTCCCGGCGCAGGAACTCCTCCGATCGAGGGTTGCCGACGAGATCGACCGCCTGGGGGAGATCGATGAGCACGATCCGACCATCGTCGACGAGCACGTTGTACGCGGACAGGTCCCCGTGAGCGAAACCGGCGCGGGCCAGCACGGCCAGCACCTCGCGCACCTGGGCGAACAGGTCCGAGGCGTCGTCAAGCGCGGGACGGGTCTGGACGAGGCGCGGCGCGGCCGTGCCGTCGGGTGTGCCGATGAACTCCATCAGCACCTCGGTGCCGAGGAGCTGCACCGGGTACGGGACCGCCGCCCCGGCGGACCACAGCCGGCCCAGCATCTCGAACTCGGCCGCAGCCCAGCGCCCGGCGATCAGCTCTCGGCCGAACGCTGTCCGGGTGGCCATCGCTCGGCGCTCGCGGCTCTTCTTCTCCTTGCGGCCCTCGAGGTACGCCGCGTCGCGGTGGAACATGCGGTGATCCGTGTGGCGGTAGCGCTTCGCTGCGAGCAGGGAGTGCTCACCAGCGGTCGCGCGACGGATCAAGGAGACATCGGCCTCCTTGCCGGTCTTGAACACACCGAGATCGGTGTCCGTCGCGGCCGGCGATGTGATCACCCACGACGGTCGCGGCTCGGGACCATGGACGACTCCGTCGGCGGTGAACGTGGACCACGCGGGCTCGTCGACGCTGTCGGGCTGGTCATCTGGAATGGTGTCGGGGCGGGCGCGTTCGGCGCCCCACGGTGGGTTGTCGAAGTCGTCGTCAGAGCGACGACGGGATTGCTTGGGCACGATCTTCCTCGGGTGCTGGCGGCACCGAGCATCGGTGCCTCTACGGGTGAATGGCGGCGCGGCGAAGGGTGGACACAGTCATTGGTCACCACCTCCTTCGCTCGATGCGCCCTGGCCTGCCCAGCACGACGACGAGAGCATATGCGTGCCGCGCGAGCCGGGCCAGCGATTTCGATCGGCGCGATGCGAGGATGACGCGATGGACTACGACGCCATCGCCGCCCACTTCCTGGTGCCGAACAGCGACACACCACCGCCGCCCGAGCTGCCGAGCAGCGATGCCCGGCGGCTCCGCGACGCACTGGAGCCGATCGCCACCATCGGCTGGTGGTCGAGAGAGGCGTCGGCGGCAGTCAACGCCCTCGGCCACGACTTCTTCGACGGGTACGTCTGGGGACGCGCTGCGTCCTTGGGTGCAGATGTCGCCCCATCGGTCGTGGTCGCTGCGTTCGGCGTGTTCGAGCCCGCGATGCTCGGTGCCGTGTACGCGCAAGGTCGATCCCGTTCCACGCCCGAGGCCGTGCTCGCGGCGCGGGAGGACGGAGCGGCTGCGGGTCTCGCCGCGGCCACCAGTGGCGTGTCCGAGGCAGCGTTGATCCGTGTCGGCGACGATCTGCTCGACGCGTTGGAGTCGCTCGACGGCTCGGGACGCCCGTTGTTCTCCGCACTGCGTGCGTTGCCCACGCCGACGTCGGTGCACGGACGTGCGTGGCGCGCTGCGGAGCTGGTACGTGAGCATCGGGGCGACGGCCACATCGCCGCGTTCGTCGCAGCCGGGCTGACGGCCGTGGACATCAACGTGCTGACCGAGGTCTGGTTGGAGTTCGGTGTGGGCGAGTACTCGTCGACGCGAGCGTTTGCCCCAGATCGGATCACCGCCGCCGCGGATCGGCTCGGCGCGTTCGGGTTGCTCGACGGCGCACGACGCCTGACCGACGCTGGACGCATCGTCCGCGAGGAGATCGAAGCCGCCACGGACGCGTCCCAGTCGGCGTTGATCGCGGCCCTCGGGGACGGCCTTGCCGAGACGATCGCCGGTGCAGAGCAGATCAGCGCGGCAGTGCTCGCCGCACACGCTGCACCCGCCGACCCGCGCAAGCGGGCTGCAGGCTGACGGTCCGGGTTCACGCAACTCGTGGGCGCCGAGATCGTGCCGGGCGCCGGCCACAGCCTCCCGCAGGAGCGCCCCGCCGCAGTGGTCGCCGCAGTCGAAGAGTTCGAGCGCGTGACCGAGTGATCTTCATTCGGACGGAGGTATCGGTGTCTCGCCGATCCTCGTCCGGGGAACGATTCACACGTGGACAGACGGTGCGAACCGAGGCGCAAGATCGACGTGAGGGCTCGTGTCGCTGCGTCTCCGGAGCAGCGTCTGCCGCGTGCGGTCTGCGTCGACATCTCGCGGGGCGGGTTGCTCGT
>JAOBWQ010000344.1 GCA_025463425.1 Ilumatobacteraceae bacterium
CCGGCTCGCCGGTCTGGGGGTTGCGGCCGACGCGAGCGGCGCGCTTGCCAACGCTGAACGAGCCGAAGCCCGGCCAAGCGATCTTGTCGTCCTTCTTCGCGGACGCAACCACCTGATCGAAGAAGGCTCCGATCGTGCGCTCGGCATCTGCCTTGCTCACGTTCGCCTTCGTCGCCACTGCATCAATCAATTCTGCTTTTGTCATTTTCCTGATTTCTCCTCGGTTAACGGAGCATTACGCGTTGCACATCGAACAGCTTTCGCGACGCGAATACAAGCACCCAAACAATTGCATATGCAATCAACTCAAAAGAGTTTGCCCAGTTCAACGGTGTGAGGTTCACTGCACTCATGTCAGCAGTCGAACATTGGCCGCTCTTTGGTCTCCGCGTTCGTACCCCACGAGTCGAACTGCGATACCCCACCGACGATGAGGTCGCCGAGATCGCCCATCGATCGGTCACCGATGGCGTCCACGATCCCGCGTTCATGCCCTTCGGATTCGAGTGGACGGACGTCGATCCGCCGGCCCAGCAACGCAACTCGATGCAGTTCCATTGGAGCCTCCGCGCAGGTTGGACGCCGGACAACTGGAACTGCAACTTCGCCGTCCTGGTCGACGGACGCATCGTCGGCGCGCAGTCCGCGGAGGCCGTGAGGTTCGCGACGATGCGCAGCGTGACCACGGGTTCGTTCCTGTTCCTGCCCGAGCAGGGCAAGGGGATCGGCACGGAGATGCGGGCCGCGATCCTGCACCTGGTGTTCGAAGGCCTCGGCGCGGAGTACGCGCACACCGGTGCGTGGTCGGACAACGAGCGCTCCCTCGGCGTCACCCGAAAGCTCGGCTACGAGTTCGAGGGACAGCGGCGGATGATCAGCCGCGGCAAGCCGCGCAACATGATGGGTTACCGCCTGGGGCGCGATCGGTGGCTCGAGCACCGCCGAGACGACATCGTCGTCGAAGGCCTCGAGCCGTGCCTCGAGATGTTCGGCGCGCCCACGCGCCTCGGCTGCGCGGGAGTCGACGGTTGCAAGTCGGGCTGGGTCGTGGCAACCCGCGCGGGCGTGCGCGTCGTTGCCGACATCGCCGACGTGTTCGGCGCCGGCCACACCGTTGTCGGCATCGACATGCCGATCGGGCTGCCGGACACCGACAACCGATCCGCTGACCGGCTCGCGCGCCGGTTCCTGTCGCCTCGCGGCAGCACCATCTTCCCGACGCCTCCACGCGTCTGCCTCGGTGCCCGCACCTACGCCGAGGCGAGTGAGCTGTCGGCCGCTGCCACCGGCAAGAAGTTGACCCAGCAGACGTGGAACATCGTCGCCAAGATGCGCGCCGTCGACGCAGCGCTGGATCCGTCCGACGAGCAGCGGATCATCGAGGTCCATCCGGAGTGCTCGTTCGCCGTGATGAACGGTGACAAGGCACTGCCGACCAAGCACTCGGCCGACGGGCTGGAACGGCGCGCCGCGTTCATCGAGGCCGAGTTCGGACCTGTCGCGAGCCGGCTGCCCGGCGCGTCGTTCGACGACATCCTCGACGCCTACGCAGCCCTGTGGACCGCCGAACGGTTCGCTCGCGGCGTACATCGGGAGATGCCCGACGGCCGCAACGAACGCGACGCACGAGGCCTGCTGATGCGCATCTGCGCGTAACGAGCTGTTCATCTTGTGGTCCACCACCGCGACACAACGAGCCGCTAGAACAAGGGCTGTTGGAACTCTCGTGGATTCCGAAGGGGTGTCGGTGACCGATCTCGTGCCGGTTCGTACTGTCCTGTTTCCCGATGCCGAGGTGAGCGACGGCCCGTCGCCCGGTTCACCCGCCGCACTGGAGTGGGCGTCCCAGCACCATCCGATCCCCGGCAGCCAGCGCACCCGATACGTCATCGACACCTCGGTGCTCGTCGCCGACCCGGGCTGCATCAACAACTTCGGCGATGTCGACGTCGTGATCCCGCTGACGGTGATCGAGGAGCTCGACGGGCTGAAGAGCCGCGCCGACGACGTCGGCCGGGCCGCACGCACGGCACTGCGCTCCATCGAGGACCTCCGCATCCGTCACGGCGGTTCGCTGGCAACGCCGGTGCCGGTGGGTGGTGGCGAGAGCACGGGCACCCTGCAGTTCGAGATCAACGGCGTGCAGAAGCACCTGTTGATCGAGCACGGGCTCGACGCGAACAAGCCCGACAACCGCATCATCGGAGCGGCGCTCGGGCAGGCCAATCATGCCCCGACGCGCATGGTGTCCAACGACGCCGCGCTGCGGATCAAGGCTGCCCACCTCGGCGTCGAAGCCACCGAGCACCATCCGGCAGGTCGGGCGATGAGCAGCCGCCCGGTCGGCTGGCTCACCATTCCGGCCGCGCACGAGCAGATCGACAGGCTCTACACCGACTCCCGCGTCGATGTCGATGACATCGACGGCGCGGACGCGCTGCACGAGAACGGGTTTGCGATCCTTCGCTCGGGCTCGCAGTCAGCGCTCGCCCGGCGACGCAACACCGAGCTGCACGTGCTCAGCCACGCCGCGCCGGAGGCCTGGGGCCTCCGCCCACGCTCGAAGGAGCAACGGTTCGCGCTCGAACTGCTGCTCGACCCCGAGGTCAGCGTCGTCGCGCTCGACGGCCGCGCCGGTACCGGCAAGACGCTGATGGCGATCGCTGCGGGACTCGAGCACGTCGTCGAACGGCGCGCCTTCGAGCGGTTGGCGATCTACCGACCACTCGTGCCGGTCGGCCGGGCGGATGTCGGCTTCCTGCCCGGCGGGCTCGACGAGAAGCTCGACCCGTGGATGTCGGCGATCCACGACTCGATCGTCGCGCTGACCGACCAACGCAACAGCCGCGACGCGCGCAGCCTGATGGAGGAGCTGACCAGTCGTGGCCAGCTCTCGCTCGAGTCGGTGACGTTCCTGCGCGGTCGTTCGCTGCACCGCCAGTTCGTCGTGGTCGACGAAGCGCAGAACCTGGAGCCGACCACGCTCAAGACGATCCTGACCCGCATCGGCGACGGCACCAAGGTGGTCTTCACCGGTGACACCAGCCAGATCGACGCGCCGTACATGGGCGAGTCGAACAACGCCCTCGCCGTGCTGATCCAGGCGTTCGCCGGACAGAGCTGCTTCGGTCACGTCACGCTGTCGGCGTGCGAGCGCAGCGAGGTCGCCAGCCTGGCGGCCGAGCTCCTCTGACGGCCAGCGCTTCGCCACTGCAACGACCCACGACGCGAGCCGGCGGAGCCAGCGAACACCCTTCGCGTATGGTGGGCGTCATGAACCCGGCGATCTCGGACACGAGTGCCATGACGCAGCTGCGCTTCGCCGTGGTCGACGTCGAGACATCCGGGCTGTCCACCAAGCGCCACCGGGTCCTCCAGGTCGCTGTCGTCACGGTCGACGGCACGGGTCGGGTCATCGACCGCTGGTCCAGCCTCGTGCGCCCGCGCAACCGGCTCCTGTTCCGCATCGGGCCGAGGCACATCCACGGTCTCACTCGGGCCAGCATGCGTCACGCGCCGCGAGCGGATGCCGTCGTGGCCGAGCTCGCCCGCCGCCTCGGCGGCAGCACGTTCACTGCGCACAACGCCCGGTTCGACGCGGAGTTCTTGGAGCGGCTCGCGCTCCGTCACGATGTCCGGCTGCCCCTCTCACCCCAGCTGTGCACGCTGCACCTGTCCCGCCGGCTGGACCCGGAGCGTCAGCTGTCGCATCGTCTGGCCGATGTCACCGCCCGCTACGGCGTGGCGAACGAGCGGCCCCACGACGCGCTCGAAGATGCGCTCGCCACTGCTGCGGTGCTCCCCCATCTGCTGCGCGCCCATGGCGTCACGTCCGGCGATCAGCTTTCCAGGCTCACCGATCGGTAGGCGGCCAGCACATCCGCTGCCGCACGCCCCGCCAGGCTGCTCCAGCGCTCGGGGCTGACGACGACAGTGCCGGGCCCGAGTCGAAGCAGGAGTCGCTCCAGCCACTGCTCGCTGAGCACCGGCATCACCGCTGTCGAAGTGGACGGCGGAGCGGATGTCGAGGTCCCCTTCGCTCCCTTCGGCCGCGGGTCGGCCACGAGCGAGTCGACCGGGTAGCGCTCGATCATCCAGGTCAGCTCGGTCGGCATCCGCAGCGTGACGCGCTCGATGTCGGCGTCCACGGCGAACCAGCGGTCGGTGTCCGGGAGCGAGACCTCGCGTGGCGGGTCGACGGCGCCGGTCGGGCGGGCGGCGAGGATCCGGTCGATGCGGAACGAGCGCTCGCTCTCGGTGCGATGGTCGTCGGCCAGCACGTACCAGTGGCCTCGATCGGCGAACACCGCTCGCGGCGTGATCTCGCGGTCCGCCGCTTCGTCACGCGAGGGCGTCCAGTAGGTGATCACCATCCGCTCGCCGGCCTCCGCCGCTGCGGCGACGTCGTCGGCCAACGGCGGGCGCGCGAACTCGACCACGACGCCGTCGTCGCCGAGCACGGCGGCGAGCTTGTCGAGCGCACGACCGAGCGGGCCGCTCGGATCCGCACCGGGCAGCACCATCGCCGCGCGCCCGGCGATCAGCAGCGCGAAGCCCTCCGGCGCGGTCAGCCGCAGCGGGCGGGTGAACACCCGCGGCACGCCCGTGAAGACCATCCCGTCGTCGATGAACACGTCGATCAGCTCGTCGACGAACGGCGGCAACCCGCACATCGACGCCAGCTCGAGATCGGCAACGACCTCTGACGTGGTCAGCGAGAAGTGCTCGGCCATCTCCGTGATCGACACCTCGCCGCGCTCCATCAACCACGGCAGCATCACCAGCAGGCGCTTCAGCCGCTCCGGTGCGGGGCGCGGGCCCCGACGCGTCGTCATTGCGCGCTCACGAGCGCTGTGAGCCATGAGACGATCTCGTCGCGCACGTCGGAAGGGCTGACGACCACGGCATGGTCGGTCAGGCCCAGCAACCACGACCGGAACGCGTCGCGGTTCACGCACGGCACCTCCACGTCGATCGAGCCATCCGGCAGCCGGCACATCACGGCAGCGTCCCCGACCTCGCTGGCGACCAGCGCGGCGCGAAGGGCGTCGATGCGGACGATGGCGCGGTGGACGTCGTGCTCCGCCTCGCCCAGCAGCTTCGGGTCGGACGGGAACACGGCGCGGATGTCGAAGTCCGACGGCCGGACGAACGCATTCGCCTCACCGACGGTGACCACACCGGCGATCCGGTCGACGCGATAGGTACGGACCTGATCGTGCTGGTGGTCGTAGCCGATCACGTACCAGTAACCGTCCCGGAGCAGGAGCCCGTACGGATCGAGGGCGCGGTCGTGATCGCGGTACGGGAAGCGAACGGTCGCCCGCGAGGCGACGGCCTCGCGCAGCAGCGGCAACGCCTCGAAGGTCGGCACGGTGGCTGCGACGGCGCGTGACGGTCGCTCGCCTCCGGCACCGAGCTTGAGCAAGCCCTCGTTGCCCCACGACTCGTCGCTGCGCACCGCCGCGACCGCGAGCTGCAAAGCCCGCCGTTCGTCGTCGCTCAGCTCGAGGTCGGTCAGCTCGTATCGACGGCGATCGATGCGGTACGCGGTCTGCCCGGCCTGGTCGCCGCCGAGGACCTCCTGCTCGATCGGCACACCGATCTCACGCAGCACCGACTTGTCCCGTTCGAACGCGCCACGCAACGCTGCCGCGTTCGACGGGTACTGACCACCGAGCTCGCCGGTGATCTGCTGCAGGGTCAGTGGCGACTTGGTCTCGAGCAGCAGGGCCAGCAGGTTGGTCATCCGCTCGAGAGGTTCGGCCATGGGACGGAGCGTAGGGTACGCCAGCGGCGGCGGCACGCGAGCTGACAGAATCAGTCGATGACGACGAGCCCACCCGACGGCGACGGAGAACCGCCGGTCACGCTGGCCGACGCATACGCACTGGTCACCCCCGAGGACAGCCGCGCCCTGTATGCGCGATGGGCCGACACCTACGAGTCCGACTTCGTCGAGGGCACCGGATACCTCATCCCGGACCGGGTCGCCGAGGAGTTCGCCGACGTCGCCGGGCGGCTCGACGGCACCGTGCTCGATGTCGGCTGCGGCACCGGGCTGGTCGCGTTCGCGCTGGTTCGCGACACTGCCGGCGAGGGTGTCGACTGGGTGATCGACGGCGCCGACATCTCACCGCAGATGCTGGCTGTGGCGGCCGACAAGCAGCGACCCGATGGTCGCCCGCTCTACCGCCGCCTGATCGAGGTCGACCTGACCACCGATCTCCGCGAGCGCACCGACCTGCTCGAGGCCGGCTATGCCGCCGTCGTCAGCGCGGGAACGTTCACGCACGGCCACCTGGGACCGGAATCACTGGCTGCGCTCGTACCGCTCGGACGGCCCGGCGCGATCTTCGCGATCGGCATCAACTTCGAGCACTTCGAGGCACGGGGCTTCGCACAGTGCCTCGCCGAATTGCTCGAGTCCGGCAGGATCCGCAACCTCGATCCGCGGATCGTCGAGATGTACCGACCGGGCAGCGCCCACGACGGCGATCAGGCCGTGGTGGCGATCTTCCGTCGCGCATAGGGCTGCCAGCTGGCGATCGGTTGGGCCAGCCGGTCGGCGATCACGGCGAGCGCCCGCGGGTTGTGCCCGAGACCGCAGTGGCTGCCGACGACGCGCACGTTCTCGGTCTGCACGCCGTCGGTCTGACCGTGGCGTTCGTCGATGCAGGACCTCCACGGCACGATGCCATCACCCTTGGTGAAGATCGCGGTCGTCGGCACCGGAACGGGCACCCGCTCCCTCTCTGCGGCGCGGAACGAATCGACGCGCGTGCTGTGGAACGTCGCCAGCATGTTGTAGACCGACCGCGCGTTCGACTGCTCGCGATCGTCCATCGCGAACGGGCTGCCGAGGGTGATCACCTGACGAACGGCGTCGGGGACCTGGCGAGCCATCTCGCGCGCGAAGACACCGCCGAGGCTCCATCCGATGATGCTCATCGGCTCGCGGTGCAGTGCGTGCAGTGACTCGATCCGTGCGGCCATGCCGTCGAGGATCCGGTCGGTGGGACCAACGTTCACTCCCAGCCGCCAGCCGTGCACGTGGTAGCCGAGGTCGCGGAGGTACCACCGCAACGTGCGGGTGGAGTTGTCGCTGGCCATGAACCCCGGGAAGACGAGCACCGGGTGGCCGTCGCC
>JAOBWQ010000354.1 GCA_025463425.1 Ilumatobacteraceae bacterium
GCCGGCACGCCCGGCACCGCGCCGAACCCGCACGACGACTGGGTGATCGTCGACGTGACCATGGCGGCGTTGGCGTTGCCCGACGTCACCATGGCCAACGGTGCCTACCCGGTGCCGGTGCCGCGCCCGTACATCTCCGGGCAGGAGGGTGTGGGCATCGTCACCGACGCCGGGCCGGGGAACGAGCACCTGATCGGCAAGCGCATCGGTGCCTGCATGATCCAGCCGTTCGGCAGCTTGGCCGAGGTCGCGGTGGGCGTCGGCATGATCGTCGAGATCTCCGACTCGATGTCCGATGCCGATGCGGCCAGCCTGCTGATACCCGCACACACCGGCTATCACGCGGTCATCCGGCGCGGCGCGGTCACCGCGGGTGAGGTCGTCGCCGTTCGCGGTGCGAGCGGCGGGCTCGGTTCGGCGTGCGTGCAGCTCGCCCGGGCAGCAGGCGCCGAAGTGATCGCGATCATCGGCGGCACCGACGCGGTCGACAAGGCTGCGCACTGTCGATCGATCGGCGCGACACACGTCGTCGACACAGCGACCGATGACACCGCGACCCAGTTGCGCGAGCTGACGGGCGGGCGCGGCGTCGATGCGATCATCGATCCGGTGCAGGGTCCCGATGCGGGCGCAGTGCGCGCCGGGCTGCGCGTCGGCGGGCGACACGTGCTGTGCGGCCACGCCGGCGGGTTGCCGTCGATCGATCCCGAGTTCTACCTCTTCAACCACACGCTCGTCGGCGTGACGCTCGGTGGCTACCCGCCGGCGGAGATGCGGCGGATGCACGTGGAGACCCAGGCCGCGATCGGCGACCTGATCGCACGCGGCCTCTACCGCGCGACGCCGACCGAGGTGATCGACTTCGCCGACGTCCCGGACGCGCTGACCCGCCTCGCCGCACGGCAGACGACGGGCCGAGTCGTCGTACGCTGCTGAGGCCCAGCACCAGACCTCACAGACCCAGACGGGCGACGAGCCGCACCACCTCGGCAGCCACCAGGTCGGCCGTGTTGACGACATCGAGGTGTCCGCCGTCGAGCCGCGCCATCGGCCAGCCCCACCCAGTTGCGCGATCCGCGTCCTCGTCGTAGGCCTCACACAGTTGGAGGTACGCGCAGGGCCGTGACCACCAACCCTGCGGAACCTGCACGGCCGTGTCGTAGAACGCTCGTGGCACCGCGGGGATGTCCGCGACCACGGCACCTCGCTGTGCCGGGTCGGGGATGCCCTCTTCGATCACCTCCGCCGGCCACCACTCGTGCCACGGTGGCAAACGGCCATCGGTCAACGGCAGCCGGTCGACGAAGCCCAGCGAACGTATCGGCGGAGAGGTCGACTCGTCGCCGTTCGGGACCACTGCGTCGACGAACACCGAACCGACCGCGCCGGTGAGTGCGGCCAGCGCCGGCAGGAACGCACCGGCACGCGAGTGGCCCACGAGCACCACACCCGGACCCGGCGAGCTCGCGGCTGCCAGCTCGAGGAACGCATCGACGGTCGTGACGCCGGAGCGGAGATCCGGCACCGTCGTCGACCATCCCTGGGCCACGAGCGCTTCCCCGAGGAACGCCATCGTCGATGGGCCGACGAGCGGGCTGTGCACGAGCAGGGCCCGGGTCACGTGGTCATCCGGTGAAGTAGCCGTTCACGTCGACGACGAAGTCGGTCTGCAGGTTGGTGTAGATGTCGAGCGAACCGTTCGCGGACAGCTTGACCAGCGCACCGTTGGCGACCGGACGGTTGGCGGCGTAGTTGAGGCTGGACGTCGCCGGCAGCGCACCGCCGGACGGATAGACCGTGAGGAACCCGGCACCGGCCTCGTCGACCGCGGTGATGTTGATCGCGATGCCGGTCGCGCCCGCAGGAACCACGGGACGAGGCGCGGCGAGACCGGTCAGCGGCAGGGTGCGAATCGTCGACGCCGGCAGCGGTGCATTGCCCGCATCGCGGCTGTCGTAGGCGCGTGCGGTGGCGACGGGCACGAACAGCCCGGTCGTCGATGCGGAGCTCGAATCGCCGGTGATGTACCCAGTGATGTCGACCACGATGTGCGACGGGCTGTTGGCGAAGATGCTGACCGTGCCGTCGGCCCCGACGGGAACGATCACCGAGTTCGCGGCGTCGACCCCGGCGGCGTAGTTCACGGTCGACGACGGCGGCACCGTGCCGTTGGGCTGGGCGCGTAGGAAGCCGGGAAGTTCGGATTCGGTCGAGGTCACGTTGAGCACCAGCGCCGAGACGCCGGCCGGCACGGCAGCGGACCCGGGCACGACCACGCTCTCGTTGTTCGGCTTGTGCGGCGTCCAGCCGGCGGGCACGAGGGTGGTCGTGCGGGTGTCGAGCGTGCGCACCGGGTCGATGGCCACGAACCGGCCGCCTGCCACGGGACCACTCACCGGGGCGAAGTAGCCGAGGACGTCGACGATCACGTCGCCGCCCGCGACGTCGTAGATCGAGATCTTGCCGTCGACGCCGATCGGCACGATCGAGAAGTTGGCCCGGG
>JAOBWQ010000355.1 GCA_025463425.1 Ilumatobacteraceae bacterium
TATGCGTCGCCCCGCGACGGCTGCCACCAGATGTCCTCGTCGGTGATCCAGGCGGCCGCGCGCAACGGCTGCTTGTTGACCTTGTTGTTGGCGGTCAAGGGCATGTCGGCGGTGATCCGCACGTACCGCGGTGTCCACTTCGTACCGAGATCGCGCTGCCCATCGAGGAACGTTGCAAATGCAACCGGATCGAACGTTCGGCCGGGCTTGAGCTCGATCGCCGCCATCACCTGATCACCCGTGCGCGGATCAGGTACTGCGTAGACGGCGATCATCACGGCATCGTCGAGGCGGTTGAGGATGTTCTCGACCGGCGCTGCAGCGAAGTTCTCGCTGTCGACGCGCAACCAATCCGTACTACGGCCGGCGAAGTAGTAGAAGCCCTCGGCGTCGATGAACGCGAGGTCGCCGCTCCAGTACCAGCCGTTGCGCATCCGGTCAGTGGTGGCCTCGGTGTTGTTGTAGTAGCCCTCGAACATGCCACCACCGGAGCGGTTGACGATCTCGCCGATCGCGACGTCGCCGTTGATCAGCCCGCCGTGCTCGTCGAAGACCGCCCTGGGGCACGGCTGCAGGGTGTTCGGATCCACGACGGCGATGTCGGAGCCACCGTCGAGGCGCGGCACGCCGAGCGCGCTCGCCGGAGTGTCGGGCGTGCGCATGATCACGACCACGCTCTCGCTGGATCCGTAGCCCTCGATCAAGGGGCAGGCGAAGCGTTCGAGGAAGCGCTCGCGGTCCTGTGCGCTGGCCTCGGTGCCGAAGCCGAGGCGCAGCGAGTGGTCCCGATCGTGGTCGGTGGGAGGCTGCCCGAGGACGTACGCAACTGTTCGTCCGACGTAGGTGAAGTAGGTGCAGCCGTAGCGGCGCACGTCTGGAAGGAACCCACTGGCGGAGAACTTGCGACGCAGCACCACCGTCGCCCCGACGGCCAGCGACGGGGCCCAGCAGGCCATCAGCGCGTTGCCGTGGAACAGCGGCATCGAGCAGTAGCTCACGTCGTCTCTGGTGATGCCGTACGACATGCCGGCGCGCACTCCGGCGCCGGCCATCCGCTCCGTGCTGCACACGACGGCCTTCGGTGCGCTGGTCGAGCCGCTGGTGAACAGGAGGAACAGGATCGTCGATGCGGGCGGATCGTCGGCCGGCGCTTGGACGACGTCGGTGGCCACGATCGCTGCCCGGTACTCGTCGCTGTCGATCTGCAGCACCCGACCACTGGCCGCGCCGAGGTCGAGCCCATCGAGCAGCGGTGCGCTGACGGAATCGGTGATGATCAGCTGGCAATCGGTGTGGCGGATGTCGCGGCCGAGTTCGTCGCCGCGTCGGGTCGGGTTGATCCCGACGATCGTGGCTCCGGCGAACGCCGCACCACCGACGACGAAGAGGTACTCGGGCACGTTCTCCAAGAGCACGCCGACGTGGAACGGGCCGTCGCGGCGGAGGCGGCGCAGCATGCCGGCGCGAGCGGCGCTCTCGCGCACGACCTCCCGCCACGTCCAGGCGTCGTCCTCGAAGCGGTAGCCGACCTTGTCGTCGTCGGCGCGGTCGCGCAGCAGCGATGCCGTCGTGAAGGTGACCGCCAGGTCCATCCCGGCGAGGCTCTTCGTTGCATCGCCCACGGCGTCACTGCTCACGGGGCGGGTGTGGTCGTGGTGGCCGAGCGACGCGGCGCAGCGAGGCCGAGATCGCGTGCCCGGTCGAGCGCGTGCACGTACCCGCCGTTGGGTAGATCGGGGTCGTCGATCAGCGATGCGATCGCGGTGCCGATGACCTCGGGCGTGATGCCGTGGCGGGCGACGAACTCGAGCTGGTCGCCGGCAGCGACGACACGCTCGGTGGCGACGAACCCTGGGTTGACGTTGAACGCGCGCATGCCCTGGTCGCCGTACTCGACCACCAACATGTCGGCGATGCGGTGGAACCCGGCCTTGGTGACCGCGTAGGCGAGCGGCCAGCCGCCCTGGCCGGCGGGCGACCGGGGCACGTTCTGCCCCGCTGCGGAGGTGACGTTGCACACCGTGCCGCCGCCGGCCGGCAGCATGTGGTGCAGGGCGCGTTGGGTGATGAACATCTGCGCCGTGATGTTGCCCGTGACGCGCTTGACCAGGCTGTCGTGCGGCGTGTCCCCGAAGAGCCGGTCGCTGCCGAGCCCCACGTAGATCGCGTTGTTGACGAGCACGTCGAGGCGTCCGCCCAGCCCGGCCACCGCCGCGTCGACCGCGTCGTCGAGGGTGTCCAGCTCGAGCAGGTCGAGCGGTATCGAGACGGCCTCCCCGCCGAGTGCCTCGATCTCGGCTGCCGTGGTGGCCAGCGAACCCGGCAGGGCGAGGCCGTTCTCCGGAGCGAGCGACGACGGATCGCCCTCGTTGACCGTCCGCGCGGTGATCGCGACGCGGTAGCCGTTGCGGGCGAGCGCGATCGCGATGCCCTTGCCGACACCTCTGCTGGCACCCGTGACGAGCGCCGTTCGTACTGCGTCCAAACGAAGAACCCCCAAGTCGTCGAACGGCATCGTCCGGTCGTGCGGACGACGCGGAGCCGTGTCAGGTGATGGTCAGGTGAACTGTGTCAGGCGCAGCATCTTGATCGCGTTGCCGCGCACGATCTTGTACACCGTGGCGTCGTCGAGATCGGCGACCTGCTCCTCGAACAGCTTCATGCTGTCGGGCCACGTCGAGTCGGTGTGCGGGTAGTCGGTCTCTTACTTGACGTTGTCGACACCGATCCGGTGCAGGCTCTCGAGGCCGTGGCG
>JAOBWQ010000398.1 GCA_025463425.1 Ilumatobacteraceae bacterium
CAGCTCATCCGTGGGCGTAGGCCGCGACTGTCGAACGCACGCCTGCCGCGAGGTCGGTCCAGGGCGACCACTGCAGATGGATCCTGGCGCGCGTCGGGGACACTGCGACCCGGGCCAGGTCGCCGGCTCGGCGCGGTCCGGGGACCAACGGTGACAGGGGCGCGATCATCGTGGCGAGGTCGCGCACCGAGGTCTGGACTCCGGTGCCGACGTTGATCAGCAGCCCGCCACCACGCACCCCCGCACGCACGATCGCATCGACCGCGTCGTCGGCGTAGATCAGATCGCGCGTCTGCCGGCCATCGCCGTGGATCTCGAGCGGCCGCCCCGCCGCGACCGCCGACGCGAAGCTGGCCACCACGCCGTCGGCGGGTCGCTGGCGCGGGCCGTACACCGACGACAGCGCCAGTGCGGTGTGCTCCACCGCGTGGTCGTTGCGATACAGGTTGAGCAACTCGACCACGGTGCGCGCCAGAACGCCGCGAACGCCGATCGGCTCGAACGGGCGGCCCTCCTTGACCGGGAGCTCGCGCGATGGCACCTCGCCGTACAGCGACCCTGCCGGCAGGGCCACCACCACCTTGCCGACCCCGTTGGCTCGGGCAGCCTCCAACACGGCGAGCAGGCTGGGGATCGCCGAGCCGTCGATGTCGCGGCCGGCCTCGCCCGGCGTCAGCAGTCCGAGGTGGAAGATCACGTCCGGACGGCGCATCGCCACCAGCGAACCGAAGTCGCCCGCACGTACGTCCAGGGTGTGGATCTTCAACGAACCACCGGCCGCGCGGGCGTCGGCCAGGTTGCCCAGCACTCCCGTCGAAAGATCGTCGACGACGTCGGTGGGTGAGCCTTCGGCCAGCAGCCGGTCGACGAGGTGCGAGCCGAGGAAGCCAGCACCACCGACGACGAGCGGGTTCATCGGCACATGTTGTCAGGCAACGGGAGCAGGGATGCGCTCGCCGTTCCGGCTCTCGCCGTTTCCCACCACGCCGTCGGCGCCGATGACGCAGTTCGACACGGTCGCGCCGTCTTCGATCCGGCCCATCACCACGCTGTGGCTGACCGTTGCTCCGACGCCGATGTGGCCGCCGTCGAGGACGACCGAGCTGACGACCGAGGCGCCATCGCGGACGGTCGCGCCCGCGGCGACCACGGAATCGCGCAGCGAGACGTCGACGCCGACCGTCGCGCCGACAGCCAGGCCGACGGCGCTGCTGTGCTCCGCGCGGCGCCCCGTGACCATGTCGATGTTCGCCAGCAGGTACAGCTCCGGCGTGCCCGTGTCGACCCAGTAGTCGTCGGTCGGCATCGCGAACAGGCCGTGCGATTCGACGATCTGCGGAAAGACCTCGCGCTCCACGGACACCTTGCGGCCGGTCGGGATGCGGGCGAGGACGGACGGCTCGAACACGTACGTGCCGGCGTTGATCAGGTTGCTCGGCGACGTGCCCGGCGGCGGCTTCTCGATGAACCTGCGCACGAGGCCGGAGTCCTCACGGTCGACCACCCCGAACGCGGAGGGATCCTCGACCGGCGTGAGGTGGAGCGTGGCTTCGGCGCCGTGGCTGCGGTGGAAGGCGACGAGCTCGGCGATGTCGAGGTCGGTGAGGATGTCACCGTTGGCGACCACGAACGTGTCGTCGATGCCGGCGAAGGCGGCGGCAAAGCCGATCGCTCCTGCCGTGTCGAGCGGCTCGGGCTCGACCGCATAGGTCAGCTTCGCGCCGGCGCAGGTGCCGTCCGGGAAGGCCGTGACGAACGGCTCCGGCTTGAACCCGAGCGCGAGGACGACCTCGGTGACGCCACCGCGCACGAGGTTGCCGATCAACCGCTCGATGATCGAGACATGACCGACCGGCAGCATCGGCTTGGGAACGCTGAGGGTCAGCGGGCGCAGTCGGGTGCCGAAGCCACCGACGAGGACGACCGCGCGCATCAGCCTGTGGTGGTGGTCGCGGACGACTTGACCGTGGTCGCGGTCGACTTCGCTGTCGTCGTCGTTGCCGACGCCTTGACCGTGGTCGCCGTCGACCCTGCTGTGGAGTCGCTCGTGGCCGTCGATCCCGTGCTGACGGTCTCGGTGCCGGCCGTCGAGCCGGTCGAGACCGTCTCGGTGCCTGTGGTGGATCCAGGCGTCACGGTCGAGTCGCTGGTGACCGTGGAATCGCTGGTGACCGTGTTGCCACTACCGTCGGCGGCGCCGAGAGCCGGGAGGTTGAACGCCGTCTCGGGCGCCTTCGGCTTCACGTCGTCGGGCACGAAGGCGATCATGAAGACCATGCCGTCGTTCTTGATCCGGACATCACCGAGGTTCGTGGTGTACACCTGCGGATCGACCTTGTCGACGTCGGTGTAGTGATCCCAGACCCACATCTTCAGCGATGCCGTCTTGGTGACGCCGTCGACGATGCAGGTCGACTTGCCCTCCTCGAACACCTCGCCACCCTGTGACGCCGGGAAGGCGAGCTTCGTGTTGGTCAGGGTCACGTGGTAGTTGCTCAGGAAGACCTTGACCTTGGCGTTGGTGCCGGTGGCCTTGCCGCTGGAGTTCGGGTGCCAGTGCATGACGCCGTCGGAGTGCGAGTGGATGCCGGTGGCCACGAACTCCTTGCTGACCAGCTGGCCGCTGGCGTCGGTCTCCTCGAGCGTGCCGGTGAGGTTCGGCTCGATCTTCAGGCCGTTCTTGTCGCACACGTAGAAGCCATAGGCGGCGTGCCAGTGCTGCAGCGAGGTCGGTTCGCCCTCACCGGGACCGGGGCGGGACTGGCGGGCATAGACGACCAACCCGCCGAGCAGCAGCACGATGATGACGATCGCGACCGGGAAGAGAGTGCCGCCTTGGAAGCGCACCTTCTTGCCCTTGCCCTTCTGGGCGAGCTTGGCGACTTTGCTGGCGGACGAGGAGGATGCCACGAGTATGCGAGGTTACAGCCCAAAGCATCCCGTTCCGCCTCAGCTCGGACCGCCCCCGAGCAGTTCCCGAAACAGGTTCACGTAGGCCACGGCCACGGCCCGCGGCGAGGCTGCGGTCTCCACCCACGCTCTGCCCCGCACACCCATCGCCGCCGCGTCCGCCGGCGCGTCGACCATCGCACGCAGGGCAGAGATGAACGCCGCCGGGTCGTCGGGCCGCACCGCGACACCGCCACCGGACTCGGCGAGGATGCGCGGCACCTCTGTCCCGACGTCGATCGCGGCCACGACCGGGCGGCCGGCGGCCAGGATCGAGTACGTCTTCGACGGCACGCTGACCCGGGCCAGCCCGGCCCGCAGTGGCACCACGTGCACATCGCCGGTCGCCAGGACCTCGGCCAGCCGTTCGGCCGGCTGGTACGTCCCGAGGCGCACGTTGGCGAGGTCGGCGGCCTCCGTCGCCAAGCCGGCCTTGGTGGAACCCTCGCCGTTGATCACGAACGTGACGTCGGGCATCGCCCGGGCCGCGGCCACGACCAGCTCGAGCGACTGCGACAGCCCGACGTTGCCGGCGTACAGCACGACCGGTTCGGCACCGATGCCCAACTCCTGCCGGTACGGCGTCATCCGGTCGAGTGGGCGGATCTCGTCGGTCAGCACGAAGTTGGGGATCACCCGCACCCTGCCGGCCAGACGAGTCGGCAGCTTGGCAACGACGTTGTCGCGCAGGTCCGTGCTGAGCACGGTGACGGCGTCGGATCGCCGGTAGCTGAACCGCTCCAGCCACGAGGCGCCGGCGATCGCGACCTTGCCCAGCGCGCTCCGGCTGCTGACCGCCCCGGCCTCGATCGCGGCATCGGGCCAGATGTCCTGGATGTTGAAGACGAGCACGCCGCGACGGGCGATCGACATCGCCCACCCGATGACACCGTTGGTCAACGGCGGCGACATCGACAGGACGCCATCGACGCGGCCGCCGCGCACCCCCGTCCACGTCGCGAGCACGCTGAACCCGGCGAAGCCCGTCGCTCGCCGGATCAAGTTGGCCTTGTCATCGCCGGGGAACGGGTGGACGCGCGTGATCGAGCCCCAAGGAGTCGTCTCTCGGCGGATCCGCCGGCCGGTCCAGCCGGGTTCGATCGCATGATGGCGGTACCACGGCAATGCGGTGATGACATGCACCTCGTGCCCGAGAGCGACCAGTTCGTGGACGATGCGGGTCATCACCGAGCCGGTCGGCGCGATGTCAGGCTCGAAGTGCGGGCAGAGCACTGCGAGACGCAGGGGGCCGTCCGCCAGGGGTCTCGCTCGATGTGTCATCGCAGGACGAGAGCGTAGGCCCGCAACAACGCCTCAGCGGAGTGTGCCGCGCTGAAGAGCGCGGCCCGCTTCCGGCCGGCGGCGACCAGCTCGGCGCGACGAGCGATCGCATCGTCCAGCGCGCCGGCCCACGCATCGAGGTCGAGCGGCAGCACGATGGCCGCATCGCCGGCCACCTCCGGCAAGCACGTTCGGTCGCTGCAGATCACCGGAACGCCGAGCGTCATCGCTTCGATGACCGGAGCACCGAAGCCCTCGTACTCGCTCGGGAACGTCATCGCCGTGGCCATCTGGAGGAGGCCGTCGCGGTCAGCCTGGGGCACGCGCCCGGGCCGCACGACGCGCGCGCCGAGACCGAGGTCGGCGATCTTGCGCTCGACCTCCGCGTCGGCGAGGCCCCTGCCGCCGATCAGCACGAGCCGCAGCTCCGGATCGCGCCAGCGGGTCGCAAGCAGGTCGAGCACGAACCGATGCCCTTTGTGCGGGTGGGTGATCGCCGGTAGCACGATCACCGGACCGTTGCCGAGTCCGTAGCGCGAGCGCAGCGTCGCCTCATCCGTGGCGCCGACGCCGAGGGTGGACTCCATCCCGTGCGGCACGACGACCACGTCGTCGGGGTCGATGTCGTACGCATCGATCACCGTGCCGCGCACGAACTCCGTCGGCACCGCGATCACGTCGGCGCGTCTCGCCGAACGGGGCATGCTCTGGCGGATGTACAGCCGCTTGACCGGCCGCATGTACTCGGGATACGTGAGGTACTGCAGATCGTGGATGGTCAGCAGGGTCGGGCGATGCCCGCGCAGTGGGATCGTGCCGCCGCCGTGGTGGACGAGCGCACTGCCGGCCGTCTGCTCGAACAGCC
The DNA here is from genome assembly GCA_025463425.1 of Ilumatobacteraceae bacterium. GTDB lineage: Bacteria > Actinomycetota > Acidimicrobiia > Acidimicrobiales > Ilumatobacteraceae > WLMZ01. Next base: position 5,096 of record JAOBWQ010000398.1, read on the forward strand.
AGGTGCTCTCGTAGACCACCCGCCGCCCGCGGCTCTCCCCCGTGATCGGCGCCTCGACGACGTGCACCTGCTCGGCGAGATCGGGATGGGCGGCAGCGAAGCCCTGCGGCGCGTAGACCGTCGGGACGACGACCAGATCGTTCGCCGCTCGGTTCGGTCGCGCAGCAACCTCGGCGAGGCCGAGCATCTGCCGAACGAGGTAGTCCTCACTGCCGCCGACCTTGCCCGGGACGCAGAACAGCAGGTTGACGGAGACGGCTGCCGCACCGCCCGGCGGGACGCCACGAGACCGTGAGCTCCTCGACATCGGCATGCGCGCGGCGCCGTCCGCCCTAGACCAGTTCGCCGTACGCCGCGAGGGTGAGCTCGGCGGTGTTGTGCCATGTCGCTTGGGCCACGCGATGACGTCCCTTCGTGCTCAGCTCGGCCCGCCGATCAGTGGCCTCGGTGATGCCCCGCGCGATGTCGTCGACGTCGTTCGGGTCGACCAGCACCGCCGCGCCGTCGGCGGCCTCCTGGGTGGCGGTGTCGCCACTGGTGACCACGGGCGTGCCCTGTGCCATCGCCTCCAGCACCGGCAGACCGAAACCTTCGTGCACGCTCGGGTAGCAGAACACCTGGGCGCCGGCGTAGAGCGCCCACAGGTCCGGGGTCGGCACGAAGCCGAGGAAGCGGACATTGCCGACCATCCCGAGTGCGGCGTCACCCCAACCGTCAGCGCCGGCGACGATCAACGGCAGCGGCTCCTCGAGCCGGGCGACGGCCTGGGCCAGCCGGCGGAGGTTCTTGCGTGGCTCGACCGTGCCGACGAACAGCAGGTAGCGCTCGGGCAACGTGTACCGGGCGCGCACGCGCTCGATGTCCTCCGGCGTGGCGTGCTCGAACTCCACCCCGAGTGGGACGTGGCGGAGCCGGTCGGCGTCGATGCCGGCTGCCAGGCAGTCGTCGAGCGTGGCCTGCGAGCAGCACAGCACCAGATCGGCCCATCGCTTGATCAATGTGAGGCTGCGGTCGAAGATGCGGATCCCGTGCTTGGTGAAGTTCTCCGGGTTGTGCTTGAAGGCCAGGTCGTGGAGCGTGACCACGAGCGGCTTCTTCGTCGGGCACGGGATCAGGGTCGTGGCGTGGACGATGTCGACGGCTCCGGTCACAGACTCCGGCCGGGGCCAGTTGAGGTGCAGCCACGCCTCATACAGCCACGGCGATGCGATCGGCAGCTGCGTCCACGGGATCGTCGGCATCCACTCTTCGGGCGGTGGATGGGCGTGCCTGCCGGCAACGCCGACCAGTTCGACGCCGGCGATGCCGTCCATCGCCTCCGCCGTACGGAGCGCGGCGACACCCGTTCCGCCGGGCACACGATGCCAACACTGCTCCAATGTGTAGGCCACCCGCACGGCCACCATCATGCCCGGTGCATCCCCTGACCGGCGCATCCCTGTCGACGGTGGCCGCCACCGGCATCATTGCGAACCCTGACGCATTCACCGCACCACGTGCGGTCGATCGACCACGGTTGCCGCCACCGGCATCACCGCGAACCCTGACGCATTCACCGCACCACGTGCGGTCGATCGACCACGGTTGCCGCCACCGGCGCGAACCCCGACGCATTCACCGCACCACGTGCGGTCAATCGACCACGGTTGCCGCCACCGGCGCGAACCCCGACGCATTCACCACACACCACGTGCGGTCAATCGACCACGGTTGCTCGTGGGTCAGCCGACGACGAGCGCCTCGATCTCGCGAACCGTCATCGCCGCGTCGGCGGTGGTGACGACATCGGGCAACGTCTTGCCCGTCGCCACGTTCGACGTCCAACGCACGCCCCAGACGATGTTGAGCTCGGCATGGAACGTGCCGCTCGGATCGATCTCCGACGAGTGCCGGTAGGCGTACATGCACGACGACTTGGCGTCGTCCGGGTAGTTCGAGTGCCACACCTCGCCGAAGCCGTTGCACGTCACGGTGTTGGACCCTGGCTCGCCCGGCGAGTACGAGATCCGGGTCGGCTTGGCGGTGGTGGTCGCCTGGGCGATGCCGGTCTGCGTCGGCACCCACGCCGTCACGGAGATCGGCTTGAAGGTCGCCGGGTCGGTCCAGATCCACATGTCGACGTTGACGACGCCCTTGGTGGACGCCGGCGCGGTGCCGAATGCCGGCTTGGGCAGGCGTTGGCGGAGGTAGTCGGTCGACATCTCGCCGAGCTTGGTCACCGGAACCTGCGAGACCCACACGCCCTGGATCGACCTCGGGCAGGCGCGGAGAAACAGGTGCTGGGTGACGCCGGAGACGACCCGGGTGTCGACAACCTT
>JAOBWQ010000404.1 GCA_025463425.1 Ilumatobacteraceae bacterium
GCCATCCGTCCCCCGCGTTGACCACGCTCGCCTCGGTCCAGCGCGAGATCTGCCATGGTACGCCGCTGCTCTTGTGGCGCACGACGAACGCGTCGACACCCATCGCGGCGACGGTCTAGATCGTGTCGCGCAGGCTCTCGCCCTTGTTGACGCTGCTCGTGCCGACGCTGAACGTCATCGTGTCTGCGCTGAGCCGCTTGGCGGCGGTCTCGAAGCTGAGCCGGGTGCGCGTGCTGTCCTCGAAGAACAGGCTGACCACCGTCTTGCCACGCAGCGCCGGCACCTTCGGGATGGGGCGACGATTGATCTCGGCCATGTGGTCGCTGAGGTCGAGCAGGTGGCGCAGCCCCTCCGGGCCGAGCTCGTCGATCGAGCGAAGGTGCTTCATCGGGCTGCTCCGCGCTCGCCGATGGTGACCCCGTCAGGACTGACTCGCACGTCTTCCTCGCTGCTGCTCGGCAGGTTCTTGCCGACGAAGTCCGGTCGGATGGGCAGCTCCCGGTGGCCGCGATCGACCAGCACGGCAAGCTGGACCATGCGTGGACGGCCGTACTCGTTGATCGCGTCGAGCGCTGCGCGCACCGTCCTGCCCGTGTAGAGCACGTCGTCGACGAGCACCACGACGGCGCCGTCGAGAGCGACCGGGATCTCGGTGACCGAGCCCGGCGAGATCGGCCGTAGCCCGATGTCGTCGCGGTACATCGACACGTCGACCGAGCCGACCGGCACCGTCGCCGACTCGATGCGCGAGATGGCCTCGGCCAGCTGTTCGGCGATCCAGACCCCGCCGCGCTGCAATCCGATCAGCACGACGCCGCCGAGGCCGCGGTTGCGCTCGATGATCTCGTGGGCGATGCGCGTGATCGCCCGGCGGACGTCGTCGGCGCTCAGCACCAGCTTCTCGGGCGTCGGCTTGTCGGTGCTCGCCGTGTGGGTGGCCGACGTCGAATCGGTCGGGAAAAGGGAAACGCCCCCGTTCGGGGGCGTCGCGGCAGTCAGGTTCGAATCGGGCATGCGTTCATGGTCTCCTCCGTACGAGCCTCTCGGGACACGTTTCACGGCTGTGGTGATGGTAGCAGATCAGGGCGGTCAGCCGCAGCCGCTGTTCGGCGGGGCCGACCCCCGATGGAGGTCGCCGAGCTGCACTCCCCCGGCGCGGACTTCCATCGACACCTTGGTCTGGTCGGTGATCCGCACCGCGGCGTGGATCGCGCCGTCGATGACGAGCGCCGCAGAGTTCTTGCCCACGACGAGCGCGAAGTGATGGATCCCTGTGTCGGCCGCACCCGAGTCGGACGTGCCGGCCACCGCATCGGGCGAGGAGGTGTCCGCGGAGGCGGGAGCGGTGATGACCGTGCGATCCGGGAGCGGCGTCTCGGCGTCGGGGGCCAGCACGGTGTCGTCCGGCCCCAGCGCAGTGTTGGCGGTGGAGTCGATCGCGTCCGGCGCATCGAGGTACGTGGTGTCGAAGACTGCGGCGTCGTCACCGGAGAAGATCTGCCGGTCGGCGATGTTCAGGCGCACGTTCGGCACCTTGGGATCAGCAGCGTCGAAGCGGAAGGACAGGAACGAACCGCCGACGCCCGGTACCGCGGTGTACGTGCCGGAGATGCGCGTGCAGAGCGTGTTGCTCAGCGCGAGCACATCGGTCAGTGACGGTGCGGTCGATGGCAGCGTCGCCGTGCCGCGACCGATGGACCAGTTCGATGCCCCGCCGGCAACCGGGTTCGGCGTGAACGTGGTGCCGGGATCGCCCCGCAACACGTCGCCGGCTGCATCGGTGCGGAGGTAGACGTTGTAGTCGGTACCCGCGTACGCCTGCTCGAAGTTGCTCTGGACGTATGCCGAGAACGGTGTCCCGCCCGTCAGCGGCAACGCAGTCTCTTCGAGGAACGCTTCCGGATGGGACTCCGCCATGTCGTCGGCGAACCACTGCCACGTCGTCGGCAGCACGTAGTCCGGGCTGCTCCTGCCGAGGTAGATCTGCCCGAGCATGAAGCTCTTCCAGATCCAGCGCGTCGCAGCGACGCGGTGAAACTGCAGGTACTCCCACGGGAACTCCGTCCACACCAGCAAGGGATCATCCGGCCGGGAGACGAGATCGAGGATCGCGCGCACGGTGCGTTGGGTGCCCGGTTGCGTGGCAGCGCGCTCGACGGCCGTCTGATGGACCGACGAGTAGCTGCTCGCCGCCTCGAGGCCGAGGGTCAGGTGGCCGCCACCGCCGGCGACCACTGCGAGCAGGCTGGCCGCGAGTGGCCAGGCGACCGCCGTCCGGAAATCCCCGCGCTGCGCAGCGATCAGGCGGTACACGTGTCCGACCACCGCTGCGGCCATCAGGGCGGTCGGCAGGGCGAGGATCGAGAAGTAGTGGGTCGAGTACCGCTGGCCGGCGACGAGCTCGGCCCAGGCACCGACGAACCACACGGTGAGCGCGAGGTGGGTGTACCGCTCGCGGCGCGACATCACCCGCCACAGACCCAACGTCACGGCGAGGAACGCGACCACGATCACCAGCGACACCGGCCACGCGCGGTAGTACCGCAGGGCGACGTCTCGGCCATAGACCAGCTGGTTGGCGAAGCTCCGACCGGTGGCGACGTTCTGGTAGACGTTGTAGGTCCAGTAGCTGCTCCAGAACTCGTCGAACCGGCCCCGGATCGCGTAGTACGCCGGAGCGAAGAGGAACACGGCGATGGGCGTGAGGACCAGCAGGTGTCGGCTCGCCCGGTACTCCTCGTCGTCGTCCAACGTGTCGATGCTGGACAGCGCGAGCAACCCGACGCCGATCGCGGCGATCGTGCCGACGAAGAGCGTCTGGATCGCGAGCCCGAGGAGGACGCCGACGGCAACCGCTGCCCATCGCGCCCGACCCGGCGACCACCACCGCGGGGACAGACCGATCAACCACGCACCGGCGTAGAGACCGATGATCATGTTGCGGCTGTAGAGCACGCCCGCGTAGTCGGCGTTGCCGAGGGCGAAGTGGTAGAACACGCCGATGCCGACGGCGATGCCGAGCATCCGGTGGCCGCCGAAGAACCGCGTCGTGCGACTGGCCGCCCAGCCGAGCACGCCACTGACGACGAGCACGATCGCCGAGATCGCATACCAGAACCCGTCCCAGGAGGTGACGGCCGCCGCGAACCGATAGATGAACGGCTCCAGTGGCCCCTTGTTGACGAGGCCGTTCTCGTAGAACGTCCCCCCGAAGCGGATCGTGCGGTCGACGTAGACCCGGGTCTGCATCGGGTCCCAGTTCTGCGAACGGAACTCGTTGTGGAAGAACGCGGCCACGACCATCGCGCCGACGACGAACACGGTGGCCAGCAGGCAGAGGCGTCGCCAACCGCGCGTGACCGTCACGCTTCCACCTCGGCCGGCTCGATCGGCTCGACTTCAACGTCAGGTGATCCGATCCGACGGAGCCGGATCGACTCGACCATGGAATCGACCCCGACGCCGAGGCAGAGCACCATCACCAGCGCCATGCGCGACAGCGGCCCGACCATGTGCCGTTGCACCTCGACCGAGTCGCCGACGTAGGCCATGTACAGATCGACGAACGTG
>JAOBWQ010000405.1 GCA_025463425.1 Ilumatobacteraceae bacterium
GAGAACTGCCGGTCGAGCCGGTAGATGACGTTGTCCCAGCCCTCGCCGACCAGCTCGAGCGACCCGGACGCGTGCTCGGGGAACTGCTCGGCCAGCAGGCTGCGCACGAGCGCCTCGTCGATCGCGATCTCGGCGGGCGGGTGACCGAGGCTCATCGTCGCGACGCTAACCGGAGACCCCTCGCGGTGGACGGGTGCGCCACCAGGCCTCCGGTTCGCTGCGCCAGTAGCCTGGCCCCGATGCCGACCGAATCACTCGCGCTGCTCAACCCTGCCACCGAGGAGCTGATCCTCGACCAGCCGCTCGCCACCGCGGCCGACGCCGATGCCGCGATCGCGAAGGCCGCGGCGGCTCTCCCGGGTTGGCGGGCGATGGCGCCGATCGACCGGATCCAGCTGATGCGCCGATTCGCCGAGTCGATCGCTGCGCATGCCGAGGAGCTGGCCCAGATGGAGACGGCGAACATGGGCATGCCGATCGGCAACAGCCGCTGGTGCGCGAACACCGCTGCAGAGGTCATCCACTACTACGCGGGCTGCATCGACAAGCACACCGGAAGCACCATCCCCGTCGCGGGCGGCGTGACCATGACGTTCCACGAGCCGCTCGGTGTCGTCGGAGTGATCACACCGTGGAACTTCCCGATGCTGATCGCGACGTGGAAGATCGGGCCGGCGCTGGCGTGCGGCAACACCGTCGTCATCAAGCCCTCGGAGCTGACTCCGTTGACCACGATCCGGCTCGGCGAACTGGCGCTCGAGGCCGGGTTCCCGGAGGGTGTTCTCAACGTGATCGTCGGCACCGGAGCCGAGGTCGGCTGGCGCTTCGTCGAGAACCCGACGGTGCGCAAGGTCGGCTTCACCGGTTCCACCGCCGTCGGCAAGCGGATCATGGCAGGCGCTGCTGACCAGGTGAAGCGGGTGACGCTGGAGCTCGGCGGCAAGAGCGCCAACATCGTGTTCGCCGATGCGGATCTCGAGGCGGCGGCAGCGTCAGCGCCCAGCGCAGTGTTCGACAACACCGGCCAGGATTGCTGCTCGCGCAGTCGGGTGCTCGTCCAGCGTGAGGCCTACGACCGCTTCGTCGAGCTGTTCATCGATGCGTCCAAAGGCTTCACCGTCGGCGATCCCACCGCCTCCGACACAGCGATGGGACCCCTCGTCACCGCCGCGCACAAGGCCAAGGTCGAGGGCTTCCTCGACGGCGCCGATGTGCTCTGGTCCGGCGCAGCACCCGGCGGGGCCGGCTGGTGGATGCCGTGCAACATCGTCGCACCCGGGGCCGATTCGCCGCTCGCTCGCGATGAGATCTTCGGGCCGGTCGCCGCGGTCATCCCGTTCGACGACGAGGCCGACGCGATCCGGATTGCCAACGACAGCGTGTACGGACTGTCGGGCTCGGTCTGGACCCGCGATGCCAACCGCGCGATGCGCATGGCGCGCTGCGTCGACACCGGCACGTTGTCGATCAACAGCAACTCGTCGGTGCGCTTCAGCACGCCGTTCGGCGGGTTCAAGCAGAGTGGTCTCGGGCGCGAGCTGTCGATGGCCGCGCTCGATCACTACAGCGAGCTCAAGACGGTGTTCTGGGCGAGCTGATGACGCTGTTCCTCGTCTTCGTCGTCGCCCCACTTGTGGAGCTGTACGTGCTGATCAAGACCGGTCAGGCGATCGGCGCGCTCGACACGGTCGCGCTGCTGGTCGTCTCCGCGTTCGTCGGAATGGCGCTGGTGCGGCGCGAGGGCGTGCGGGTGTGGGGTCGATTCGTGCAGACCGTCCAGGCCGGCCAGACGCCGTCGAAGGAGATCGCCGATGGTGTGTGCGTGCTGCTCGCCGGCGCGCTGTTCATCGCTCCGGGACTGGTCAGCGACGCACTCGCCCTGTTGCTCTTGTTCCCCCCGACGCGGGCGATCTTCCGCCGGTTCCTGCTGCGCCGCAAGAGCTTCGGCGGCCTCGGCGGCACCCGCGTGATCCGTGCCACCTACGGCGGGCGGATCAGCGACGTCGGCGACGTCACCGACACCACCTCGCGGGAGACCAAGGGCGAGCTCGACCCGTGAGCGACATCGATCCAGCCGCCGTGCCCATCCGACCGGCGGCGACGGTGATGCTCGTCCGCGATGCGCAAGACGGTGTGTCGGGTGTCGAGGTGTTCATGCTCCGCCGTACCCTTCGGGCCACCTTCGCCGGCGGCGCCTACGTGTTCCCCGGTGGCCGGGTCGATGTCGGCGATGCGGCCGAGGCGATGGAAGGTGTCTGCGACGGCCTCGTGGATGCCCGAGCGAGCGAGCTGCTGCAGATCGAGTCCGGCGGCCTGGCGTTCTGGGTGGCCGCGATCCGCGAGTGCTTCGAGGAGGCCGGCGTGCTGCTGGCCCGTTCGGTCGTCGACGGCGAGGTCGTCCGGTTCGACGACCCATCGGTTGCAGCCCGTTTCTCGGCCGCTCGTCCGGCCATCCACGACAGCTCGCTCGGACTCGTCGACCTCTGCGCTCGCGAGGGACTGCGACTGACCACCGATCAGATCTTCTACACAGCGCACTGGATCACTCCGCTCGGAGAGAGCCGGCGGTTCGACACGCGGTTCTTCCTCGCCCGTGCGCCGGCCGCGCAGGAGCCGCTGCACGACGACGGCGAGACGATCGCCAGCCTGTGGGTGCGCCCCTCCGACGCGCTGGCACGCGAACGGGCCGGCGAGCTGATGATGCTGCCTCCGACGATCGCCTGCCTCGAGTTCCTGGAGCCGCACGGAACGGCCGATCACGCGCTCGCCGCCGCCGCAGCGATCGTCGCGCCGCCGCGATTGCTGCCGAAGATCGCCGCGATGTTGGTCGATGGCAAGCCGACGATGTTGTTCCCCGGCGACCACGGTTACGACGACCTCCCGTAGCGCGACGTCAGATCGCCGACGATGTCACGAGATGTCATCGCTGCGATGACATTTCGTACCTGCGTGGGCTCGCCACGAGGATGTTGGCGGTGGATCCCGCTCGGCGGGTTCACACAGGGGATGGACCAGTTGGACGACGCCGAGGTGTACCGGAAATACGCCGCTGAGCTGATGCGGTACTCGGCCGTGCTGGCCGGGCCGTCCGGTGCCGAAGATCTCCTCGCCACCGCAGTTCTGCGTGCCCTGAGCTCATCAGGGTGGCGTGAGGTCGACAACCAGCGGGCTTACCTCTACCGGGTCGTGCTGCACGAGGCGCTGCGGGCGCGTCGCACCACCGACCGCCGGATGCTGCGCGAGATCCGGGCAGCCGTGGCGCCGGAGTGGGAGCCGTCCCCCGTCGATGTCGACGTGCTCACAGCGCTGTGCCGGCTCACCGTTCGCCAACGCGCCGTCGTGTTCCTCATCTACTGGGCCGACCTCACCCCCCTTGCGGTGGCCGAGACCATCGGCTCGTCCGAGCGCACGGTCGAGCGCGAGCTCACCAAGGCCCGACAACGACTGGAGACCCTGCTGTCATGAACGACGTCCTGGATGACCGCATGCGCGCCCTGATGGCGCGCGTGGAGGAGCTGACCTCGCCGGCGCCCGAGTTCGAGTCCCTTCGATCGCGCTCCGTCGTCACACGTGCTCACCGCCCGTCGGTTCGTGCCCTCGTTGCGGTGGCGGCGACGCTCGTCCTGGTGATCGCCGGCCTGATCGTGATCCAGGCCCGCCGCGACGACGTCTCGCTGACATCGCAGCGTCGCCTGACGACCCACTCCGTCGCCACGGCGCTGCCCGATGGCTGGGAGATCAAGGGCGCGGTCGACGGGAAGCCCGATGTCGGGGCAGCGGCGCTCGACGAGCTGCAGGTCTTCGCCACCGCCGCGGCGCCGGCCGGACCCGTCGTCGGCCTGCTGCCGACGTGGGCAGGCACCGGCGCCGACAGCGCGACGCAGACCAACGTCGTCCTCGCCGACGGTCGACGCGCGGCGCTGGGTTCGACGCACGCTGCCGCGGCGAGATCACTCGATGTCGAGGCGGCTCCCGGCCACTGGGTCGGGCTGATCGCACGCGGCGTCAGCGACACGGATCTGCTCGCCATCGGCACGATGGTCGTGGTCGACGCCGCGGGATCTTCATCTTTCACCGGAGCGCTGCCCGCCGGCCTCATCGCGACGGGCTCGACGACCATCTTCGGTGGCATCGACCAGGTGTCGTTGGCCACCGACGCCAACCAGATCCCGCTCGGGACGGCGCTCACCGGATACGGCCCGGTCGGCGGCGCACTCGACGTCTCGATCGCGGCCTTCGCCCCGACTGCGGCCGATCGCGCCTTGCTCGGGTTGGAGGGCAACGTCGCGATGATGACGGCGGTGGGTGCGCCGGGAGTGACCACGTACGCCATCGACTTCGGGGACCGCGCAGGTGTCGGCGTCTTCCGCGAACGCGACGGTGTGGGGTTCCTCGCTCGCGGCCTCACCCGCGACGTCAGCCAACTGGCCGACCTGCTCGACTCGCTCGAGCCGGTCGACGACGCGACGTGGGCGCGACTGGTTGCGCGGCGTGCCCCGGATGATCAGTCGTCGACACAGGACACGACCGTCGCGTCCACCGCAGCACCTCCGCCAACCGTGGCAATCGGTTCCGTCGCGCCGACCCCGGTCGATGTCGCGTACACGGTCACTGCCGCGAGCGACGGGTACGACGCTGTCGCCGAGGTCCCTGCTGGAACGGTGCTGATGCACGTACGCATCGTCGGGCGATCGACGCTCGTCGACATGTCGCTGAACGGCGAGCTGATCCAATCCGAGTCGGTCGACAGCACGAGCGGTGGTTCGTGGTCGTCCGCGAGGGACCCCGGCGGCAGCTCCGGATATCTGGACATCGTGCCCGCCGGCGACAGGGCAGACACGCTGCGTGTCACCGACCAGGATCACGTGTACACCACAAAGTTCATCACCATCGACCCCACCAACCCGGTCCGCGTCGCGATGATCGTGGTGCCACCGTTGCCCGGTCGCACGACGCCCGCCAGTGGCTACACGTACGCCGCGGACGGCACCCCGCTCGACTCGCTCTGACCGCCGACGATGTCACGAAATGTCATCGCTGCGCTGACATTTCGTGACATCGTGGCTGGGTCGATCGGAGAAGTCAGACCTTGTCGAACGCGGCGGCGACGGCGGCGAGCATGCGTGCCGAGCAGCCGGCCATGTTCACGGGTGGGGCGATCTCGTCGATGATCCGTTGAGCGATGGCGTGGAAGACGACGGCGGCAGGACCCCCATCGGGGTTGGATGCCACCGGCACCCCGGCGTCGCCCCCGGCGCCCACCGAGGGCTCCAGTGGGATCTGGCCGAGCAGCGGCACGCCGATCTCGTCGGCCAGCGCCTGGCCGCCACCGACGCCGAACAACGGGTAGCTCTCGCCGTGGTCGCACGTGAAGGAGCTCATGTTCTCGATCACGCCGGCCACGCGGAGGAAGCTGCGCTTGGCCATGTCGGCGGCGCGTGCGGCCACCTTCTGCGCGGCCAGTGCCGGAGTGGTGACGATGATCAGATCGGTGCGGGGCAACATCCTTGCCAGACCCATCTGCACGTCCCCCGTGCCGGGCGGCATGTCGATCAGCAGGTAGTCCATCTCGCCCCACGCGACGTCGCGAAGGAACTGCTCGACGGCCTTGGTGAGCATCAGCCCGCGCCACATCAGCGCCGTGTCCTCGTCGACGAGGAAGCCGGTGCTGACGACCTTCAGCTGACCGGAGCCGACCTTCAGCACGTTCGGAACGATCTTCGGCTTGTCCGATCCCTCGACCGGCACGGCTTCGAGCCGGTCGGAGATGCCGAGCAGGCGCGGCACGGAGAAGCCCCAGATGTCGGCATCGAGCACGCCGACCGTCAGCCCCTGCGACGCCAGTGCGGTGGCGAGGTTGACGGTGACGCTGCTCTTGCCGACGCCGCCCTTGCCGCTGGCGATGGCGAGGATGCGCGTCGACTGCGGCACTTCGGTGTCCGCCGCGTTCTCACGCGCGGACCACCGGGCCTTGCTCATCACTTCACTGCGCTCGTCGCTGGTCATCTCGCCCCACTCGATGCGGACGTTGCGCACGTCCGGATGCAGCGCGATCCGGGTCTCGATGTCCTTCTTGATCTGTCCGCGCAACGGGCAGCCGCCGATGGTCAGCTTGACCCACACCGTGACGTCCACGCCACCGGTCGAATCGGGCGGCGAGACGACGACGTCAGGGGCCATCCCGAGCGTGACGATGTCCGAGCCGAGCTCGGGATCGATGACTGCCCGCAGCAGCTCGAAGATGTCGTCGCGCGTGGGGCTCATGAGGAATTTTACCCCTGGTCGGTGGGTTATCGTCGGCGCACCGAAGTGCCGGTAGGCTCGCCGTGTACTGGTTGCAACCGTACCGAACCCAACACGCTCCGCTGGAGGATCGCACATGATCACGTTGACAGACACCGCCGCAAGCAAGGTCAAGGAACTGCTGGCCGCCGAAGGCGCCACCGATCTGGCCCTGCGCGTCGCCG
>JAOBWQ010000346.1 GCA_025463425.1 Ilumatobacteraceae bacterium
CTCCCGCCTCCCGCCTCCCGCCGGCTCGCCGCCCGTCGGCTCGCCGCCCGTCGGCTCGCCACCCGTCGGCTCGCCACCCGTCGGCCCGCCGCCCGTCGGCCCGCCATTCGCCCGTCTGCGCGCCCACCGTCTTGCCGATACCGGACAGCTCCTCCTTCTGGCCGATCGGTCCGTCCACCCTCCCGGCAGGCCTTCGGGGCCGGCGTCGGACTCCCGTACCGACACCCGTCATCGGACCCCTCCCCGAATCTCGACGTGACGTTTCACGGGCACCGGAACCTTCACCGCCACGCCCTCCACGAATCTCGACGTGACGATTCGCCGCAGGGGGCCCGCTCATCCGCTGAGTTACGTCACGTCGAGATTCGGGGACGGAAGTTTCGGGCGATCGGTGGGTTCTGAGTTACGTCACGTCGAGGTTCCCGGAGTGCTCCGGAACTGGCGTGCTCCGGAACTCGGCGTGCTCCGGAACTCGGCGTGCTTCGGAACTGGGAGTGCTTCGGAACTGGGGAGCTCGGCAAGGGCGCGCCGGTGAGGCGAGCGTGCCTTCTCGCCTTCTCGGCATCGTGGCGATGCCGCATCTCGACGGCTTGGCGTCTCGGCAGCTCACCAGATCGGCGGCCGACGCGTCTGCGTTCAGCCGAGGACGAGTTCGGCGACGTCGCGCAGGGTTTCGGGCGGGCCACCGACGAGCAGGGTCGTGACCTTGCTCTCGCGCCAGGCGGCGAGGTCGTCCTTGATCTTGGCCTTCGACCCGACCAGACAGATCTCGTCGACCATCGCGTTCGGGACGGCTGCGACGGCTTCGGCTTGCTTGCCGTGCAGGAAGAGCTCCTGGATCGTGTCGACGGCTTGCTCGTAGCCGAGCCGACGGAACACGTCGGCGTGGAAGTTCATCTCCTGCGCACCCATCCCGCCGACGTAGAGGGCGAGGTTCGGGCGGAGCTTGTCGTACGCGGCCTCGACATCGTCGTTGACGGCGACGGTGACAGTGGCGAGGATCTCGAAGTCGTCGGGGGTGTGGCGGGCCGTGGGACGAGCGAAGCCCTCGCGCAGCGAGGGGCCGTACAGCTCCTCGTGCTTGGGTGCGTAGAAGATCGGGAACCAGCCGTCGGCGATCTCGGCGGCGAGGGCGACGTTCTTCGGACCCTCCGCGCCGAGGAAGATCGGCAGATCCTTGCGCAGCGGATGGGTCATCACGTTCAGTGCCTTGCCGAGCCCGAGACCGTCCCGAGCGGGGATCGGATACTCCGGCCCCTCGTTGGTGAGCCGCTCTTCGCGGGCCAGGACCTTGCGGACGATCCCGATGTACTCACGGGTGCGAGCGAGCGGGCGAGTGAACCGCTGGCCGTACCAGCCTTCGACGACCTGTGGGCCGCTCACGCCGAGGCCGAGGCAGAACCGGCCATCGGAGAGATGGTCCATCGTCACGGCCGCCATGGCGGTCGCCGTCGGTGTGCGCGCGGACATCTGGATCAGGTTGGTGCCGAGGCGCAGGCGGGTCGTCTGCGAACCCCACCAGGCCAACGGCGAGATGGCATCCGAGCCCCACGACTCCGCCGTCCAGGCGCTGTCGAAGCCGAGCCGCTCGATCTCGGCGAGCGTCTCCGGAACGTGCCCCGGCTTCCCGCGTCCCCAGTATCCGATATGCCAGCCGAGCTTGAGATCCTGTGTCACGTGCGTGATGTTGACACAGGTTGCGTGTGGTTCTCCCAGTCGTGGTGAGGGCCGTGACAACCGTCGCCCCCCAGGTCGCTCGTGCGCAGGACCACCGGCTACAAAGGTCGCCATGCGAACACTGATGCGCTTCAACCTGGTGATGCCCGAGCTCGAGCGAGCCGAGAACGGTCGCCGTCACCAGGCGATGCTCGACATGTGCCGCTACGGCGACGCGAACGGCTTCAGCGGGATCAGCCTCGAGGAGCACCACGGTGCCTTCAACGGCTGGAGCCCGTCGCCGCTCATCCTGGCCGGCCTGATCTTCGGCGCGTCGACCAACCTGCAGATCACCATCTCCGCGCTGCTCGTCCCGCTGCACGATCCGCTGCGCATCGCCGAGGACATCGCCGTGCTCGACCTCGCCAGCGGGGGCCGCCTCATGGTGATCGCCGGCATCGGCTACCGGCCCGAGGAGTACGCCGCGCACGGCAAGGACTGGTCGCGTCGCGGCGCGCTGATGGACGAAGCGATCACGGCGATGCTGAACGCGTGGACGGGTGAGCCGTTCGAGCACAACGGCACCACCGTCACGGTGACGCCGCCTCCCGGCACCGATCCGCACCCGATGCTGATGCTCGGTGGCACCAGCAAGATCGCGGCTCGCCGCGCCGCGCGGTTCGGGCTGCCGTTCTTCGCTGCCGCACAGGTTCCCGGGCTCGCCGACTACTACAACGAGCAGTGCGAGGCCAATGGCAAGCGCGGGTTCTTCATGGCCCCGTCGGCCAGCACCGCGATGGTGCACGTCAGCGAGGACCCCGACAAGACCTGGGAGCAGTACGGACACCACTTCCTGCACGAAGCGCGCGTCTACGCCGGTTGGCAGACGCCGGACATCCACTCGGCCGTGCACAGCGAAGCCACCACGGTCGAGGAGCTGCGTGCAGAAGGCACCTACCAGGTGCTCACGCCGGACGAATGCGTCGAGCGGTGCCGCGACATGGGCCCGTTCGACGCATTGACGATGCATCCGCTCTGCGGCGGGATGCCGATCGAGGAGGCCTGGTCGTCGATCCGGCTCGTCGCCGAGGCGGTCATCCCCGAAGTCGGCTGACCCGTCCCCGCCCCACCGGCTCGGTATCGTCCCCGCATGCCATGGGGTGCGATGAGCGGTCCGCTGACCGCGGGCGAGCGCTACGAGTTCGATCTGCGCGGGTACGTGGTGCGCCACGGCGCGCTCGTTCCCAACGAGGTCCGCCTCCTGCGGCTCGCTGTCGTCGAGCTCGGGCACGCTCGCGCGGGCGACTCGATCCAGAGCCAACGCTTCACCGGCCACCTCTCCCGTCACGAAGTGTTCCGCGACCTCATCGATCAC
Source organism: Ilumatobacteraceae bacterium (assembly GCA_025463425.1). Taxonomy (GTDB): domain Bacteria; phylum Actinomycetota; class Acidimicrobiia; order Acidimicrobiales; family Ilumatobacteraceae; genus WLMZ01. Next base: position 3,032 of record JAOBWQ010000346.1, read on the forward strand.
CCAGCCGTGTTGGAACCGATCCTCGAGATGTGCGGCCCGAAGGCCCGGCTCGATCACACCTACGGGATCACGATGCGGCCGAACACGGCAGGCCTCGGCCTGCACGGTGGCGGCACGCCCCATGACCCCGCCCAGTACTACCGCGTCGAGAACGGGAGGATGTACAACGGGTTGGTCGCCGTGCAGTGGGCGCTCGTCGATCACCGTCCGGGCGACGGCGGCTTCGGCTGCATCCCCGGCAGCCATCGGGCCTCGTTCGCCCTGCCGGCCGATCCGGAAGATCATGCAGCATTGACCGTCGAGGTGCCGATGGCCGCAGGCGATGTCGTGTTCTTCACCGAGGCCCTCACCCACTGCACGATCCCGTGGCGAGGCGCCGGCGACCGGCTCACCCTGCTGTACAAGTACGCGCCGGGACACCTCGCGTGGGGTATCGACTACCAGCAGCACACCGACCTCGCACCGTTGATGACCGACCGCCAGAACCGGCTGCTCCAGGCCCCGGCGGTTCACCCGCATCAAGCAGTCGAGCGCTGAACTTCAGCTCGCGGCGATGAGCGCCAACGCCGTGGCCTTCGCCCACTGGTAGTCGGCCTTGCCGACGGGCGTGCGCTGGAGGACATCGACGAAGAACACCGTGCGCGGCATCTTGTAGTCGGACAGCACCGTGCGACTGTGCGCCTGCACGTCGGACTCGGTGAGCAGGTGCCCCTCGCGGATCTGCACGATCGCAGTGACCTGCTCACCCCAGCGCTCGCTGGGCGTGCCGATGACGACGACGTCGAAGACGGCTGCGTTCTTCTTCAGCGCCGCCTCGACCTCTTCGGGGTAGATCTTCTCGCCGCCGGAGTTGATGCTCACCGAGCCGCGCCCGAGGAGACTGATCGCGCCGTCCTCCTCGATCCGCGCGAAGTCGCCGGGGATCACCCATCGCTTGCCGGCGTAGGTGGGGAACGTGGCCGCCGTCTTCGCCTCGTCCTTGTAGTAGCCGAGCGGGATGTGGCCGGTGCGGGCCAGCTTGCCGGTCACCCCGACCGGACATGGCGTGCCCTCGTCATCGAGCACCGTGGTCTGCTCGCCCATCACGAACCGCGGCGCACTGAAGCCTTCGCCCGCGTCGACCTTGGCTCCGATCGCGCCCGTCTCCGACGCACCGAACCCGTCGTTGATGATCAGGTGCGGTGCAGCGGCCTTGATCTGCTCGCGCACGGCCGCCGACAGCGGTGCGCCACCGTTGCCGATCGCGAAGAGCATCGACAGGTCGTAGGCGCCCGGCGAAGCGGCAGCCATCGCCTCGGCGAGTGGCCGCGCCATCGCATCGCCGATGGTGGCGATGCTGTTGACCTTCTCGTCGGCAGCAAGCTGCAGGATCCCGTTCGCGTCGAACCGGCGTTGGCAGGAGAGCACGTACTTCGCACCCATGAACAGTCCGTTGCCGAGCGCCCACTGCGCCCCACCGTGCATCATCGGTCCGAGCGCCATCATCGTCGGCTGGAACGCCGCGTCGGCGACCGCGGTGCGGATCTCGTCGCCGAGGTCCTCCGGTCGAGCCAGCGGCCGGTTGCCGCGGCCGGCGTTCATGATCGCGAAGAACGCGTCCTCGTGCCGCCACATCACGCCCTTCGGCATGCCCGTCGTGCCGCCGGTGTAGAGGACGTACAGGTCGTCGTCCGAGCGTGACCAACCGAGCGCTTCGGCCGTCGGGCGCTCGGGCGATGCCGCAGCGAGCGCTGCCTCGTACTGCGGTCCGATCTCGAGGACCGTGCGCACGTCGGGGAGGTCGGCCAGCACCGCGTCAAGCCGGGTGCGGAACTGCGCCTCGACGATCACCGCGACGCAGTCGGCGTTGTCGTAGAGGTACTGGAGCTCGCTCTCCATGTAGCGGTAGTTGACGTTGATCGGCACCGCGCTGATCTTGAAGCAGG